>NZ_NMPS01000225.1:0-15341 GCF_002261125.1 Siphonobacter sp. BAB-5385
TGTCTTTACCCTTCGGGACTCGGGAGTAAACTTCGTGTGCTGTGATATGCCAGAGGCCAACACCTTAACTATTGGTATCCTGGCCACGATGGCTCAATACGAACGGGAGCTCATTGCGGATTGGACTAAGAAAGCATTGGCTGAGAAAAAGAAGCGAGGCTTTGTGTTGGGTACTCCGGCTAACTTAACGGAGCCGGCTAAACGCAAGGAACGCTACATAGTCAGCTCAATGCTCAGGCCGATCAAAACAATCGGAGGGCGGGAGCTTTCGCTAAGAAGCTGCGGGATTTTGGCTACAGCTGGGCTGAGATTACAAGGCAACTCAATGCCAATGGTTTTACTACTCGTAATGGGGGAAGCTTTCAGATTGTGCAGGTACAACGAGTTGTTAAATTGATGGGCTAATCATAACTACCTCAAAATATGGATCATCATTACTTTGAAGAACTGGATTTTAATACATTAAGTCATTTGCAAGTAGGAAGAATTGGAGAGTACTGGGTGAAAATCTGGCTCACGATGGCTGGCTTCGAGGTCTACTACAATGATGTGGATGATCGAGGGATTGATTTTGTCCTTCGTCTTGATCACGAAAAACATATTGATGTGCAGGTAAAAACTGTGCGAGGCACCAATTGCTACGTATTTGTAACGAAGAAGTCCTGGAATCATACCTTACGCAATAATCTCTACCTTGCCTTAGTAGTGTTGAGCAATCATGAACTCCCATCAATCTATCTGATTCCATCAAAGGTCTTTGAACAACCCAATGAACTGTTCAAGGATCGGAACTATGGCCAGGAAGGACAAAAGAGCTTGCCCGAGTGGGGTATTTCACTTTCGACTAAGACACTTTCTTTGCTTGAACCCTACCGAGTGAAAAACTTCAAACGTGCTTTCAATCCTTAATCTTCCTTAACAACTTCCCTTATGAGTACCGTAGAAACCACACGATTACAGGAATACATTCGCCTAGCCTGGGAAAATCATATCCCTACAGCTTATCAAAAAGGGCAGATTTGCTCCGAACGTCATTTACAATCACTTCTCTACCACCATCTGCTGAATATTCTTCCTCAGGTTTACGTAGTTTGGGTTGAGCCTAACATCGCCAGCGGCCGATTTCCAGATCTATTGATTACGCTGGGCCAGCAAGTGGTTGCTTTAATAGAATTGAAATTTATGCCAAGTTCTTACGCGTTACTCACGGATGGCGAAAAACTGAAAATGGAGTATGAAGCTTTTCCCCTTCAACTTGATCCGGCAACGGGACAACGCACCTCGGACCGGTATGAATGTACTCCAGATACGCTTAAAGTATTTGGGGTGGTAGGTAGGATGGGCTCTCATGCCCTAACTGAAAAACCCTGGGAGTATATGGATGAGAAATGGATGCTCTTGCAAACAACGGGTAGAACTAGTTAGGCTCACATTAGACATGATTTTGCGGGATCCTAGTTTAAAATAGGCAATTTGAAATGATATGGAAGAATGCTGTCACATGGAAGGTTTAATGCATCAAACTAGCCTACTATAAACTTGACTAATAGATAGAATAAGAGTGTTCCTAAATTACCAGAATACTATTCTGTTAATTTAGGAAGGAAATAAACATTTGATTATAATACATACAAGTCATTGCTGTACATATTTCTAATTTACATGAAATACCAGTATCGAAAATACGGGCCTTTGCTTCTTTTTAGGGCTTCTCAAGCAATAATAGAGAAACTTTAGAACTAATCGTTGACTATGGATAAATTTACGTACTATTGCTCTAATCCCTTAAAGTGATTAGCAGATAGCACGTGAGTTTTATTTAGCGACCTTCCTTCATAAATTAACGTCTATGGAAATGTCTTTATTGGGAAAGAAGAGTAGGCTATAAATCATTACTTTAAGTCAGGAGTAACTTTGACAAGAAAAGAGCGGAAAGGATAGAAACCATAAAACTTGCTCTTGTAAAGTATATTATAAAATATAGGGATATATTCAAATATCTTTTTCAAGTCACAGCCTGCATGATATTCTTACGTGCCATCTTGACCTAAAGCTTTGATTAGTATATCCATATAATTTATAATCGTTATTATTAGTTTACTATCAAAATTCTATTTATATTATAGAATTTAAACTTTTATATATGTAATCTCACAAGCTTTACACTGTCGTTTTTCTTGAATAAATTCGCTAAGGTCAAACCAGCCATTAGTCTTTTGCCATATATCCAATCCTCGGCCAAGCACAATCTTCCATCCATTATCAAGAACAATAGATCGGTCATGAATAGAGTCCTTAAATTCGAAATCGAACGTGACGCCTATCGATTCCAAACTATATTCAAGTTGCTCTAATTTTTCCTTAAAACTTTCAATGTATTCTTCAGCATTTACAGTTATGAGGTGGATTGTTACTTCTTGATTAGTCTGTATTTTTTTGTGACGAGTTTGACAAACTCCATGAAATTGCGAAACTGATAAGGTAAGCGTATATAAGGGTCAGTAACGGTAATTTGTGTGCTGTCTTTAAGGTAATCGCCAAATAGTTTATCGTAAGAAACGCCCGTCTGATTATCCCTTAAAATAACCTGTCCTGCTTTCAGTTCTTTTCGAATTTCTTTTAGAGATTGTTGCTGTAAAATAGATTCAGCTGCTTGTTCAATCGTATCTTCTGGCTCAAGAATGGATGCTCTACCATATTGAACGTCTTCGAGTGTTTCAACGACATTTTTTTCGCCCGTTTCACGATCCGAATAGCTGAAATCTACCCTTTCAAAGGTTTCATCCATTTTCTGGAGCTGTTTTTTTACACGCTTTCTACATTCAATAGCGAAATCCAAAATTTCTTTAGCTTCCTCCTTATTAAATTTTCCGTCTGGATAAATAACTTTGATTAGTCCAGAGAATGTCTTTGAAATCCCGTCTTTATCTCGTGTTGTAATCGAATTGGATAGCTCAAAAAACGGTTTGTAATCGTTCATACGATCTTCTTTCCGCAGATCCTTGAGAATTTCAGCCAAGTAATCGACAATAAAACCATAGTCCGAAGTAAACATGTCATTCCTTAACTTCTGAACTTCCCAGCCGGGTACGTATGCATGAATACGGTCTAAAAATGCGGTGTCGTAATAGTCCTTAGGCAGCGCATCAAACAGATTGCTGTGTTTGAGCATGTAATTAACTGTGTGATCCGTGTTGCCCACAAATACCATGGATGCGGATGCACCATAGACTGAAGTACCCCTGGAAAAGGATTTGTTGGCCATGTAGTTCTTCATGATATCCACCAGCCCACGATCCGTTTTCTTGGTTTTTCCGGCAAATTCATCATACGATATTACATCCCAAAAACCTACCAATCCTATGGCTCCGTTACTGTTGTTAACGAACAGTTTTGCTTTCGTTACTTCACCGCCCGATAGCAGAATACCATGTGGTGACAGTTCCGAAAAAACGTGAGATTTACCCGTTCCTTTCGGCCCCAGTTCAATAAGGTTGTAGTTGTTTTCTACAAAGGGTACCAGCCGTGTCAGTTGCAATAATTTAGTCCTGAATGAAAATTCGTCTGGATTAAGGCCCATTGTTTGAATGAGTAAATCTATCCACTCATTCTTTGTGAATTGCTGACGAGTCCCTTTGTACTCCTCTAAATCTACGTTGGAAATCTGGATTGGCTTGATGCTGTCAACTATCCAGGGTGTCGAATTTTTCTCGTCCGTTCGCAAATAGCCCATGGTGAGAATACACCACACACCTTCGGTTAAAAGTTTGGGATAATTTCTGATCACATCATCTGAAACCGGAACTTTGTTTAAACCCAGATTGGCAAAATTCGCTTCGTACTGATCTTCCTTATCATTGAGTTTAACCGAAATCTTATCAATAATTCTGTGAGAACCTTTTTCCCGAATCGTTGATTTTACAATCTGAGCCTGATCCCGGTGTACAAAGTGATTAGAAATTACACTTTTCACCTGTTGAATTCCATGTTCGATCGTAGCATCATCATCTGTAGCACAATATTGGCCCAGCAAATATTCTAGCACATAGGTAGGCACAATGGCATTTCCCTTCACCAGCTTGGTAAGATCCTTACGAACTACCTTACCTGGAAAATGCGTGTTAATTTTTTTATCCAACTCTTTCATTTTTAAAAATCGTCAAAGTCGTTGGTGAAAGATATGTTTACGGTAAACTTATACTCTTTGTATTTTTTCCACTTCACTGTCCCCTCTATAGGCTCTTTCAGTATTAGTGAAACCTGTTTATTTCTATATTTCGAACTCGCCTTGCTGCTAAGTACGAATTTGTGTTTCACTTCTCGTTGCCGCTCACTGCCTTCTGCAAAGTCAAATTGATATTTGAATAAGTCGCTCAATAATTCTTCCTCTTGGTCGTCACTATATATTCCCACCTGTATTTGACGTGGAAGAACGTTTTCAGATATTAGTTCGGATTGGATAAATGAAACGGAAAGAAGATTGGTGGTGATGCGGTCGGTGGCTTGGATGATGTCTACATCGACTTGCCGCGTCGTATTTTCCCGTGTTTTTGAAACCTTGATCAGTGGAACGACGATTTCCTGAAGTGTGGCTCCTCCATGTACATATCGGGATCCTGCTCCTTTGATACGCAACCGGTTAATCGATTTTGGTATTAATGCCATTACGTCTCCGCTTAGATTGAGTTGGTTGGCTGTAAATGCTTTTGTGGATTTATCACCTGTCAGGTTTTTCCCAAGTACAAACCGCCTGTTTTCTTTCCAAATTTCACCGCTGTGAACTGACGTTGTGAAATCGCTTTCGTCAAGGGCGTGATGCTGGTAAATAAATCCATGATCTGCCGTAATCAGGATATTCTGACCATTCATGTTTCCGATTTTCTTGACCAGGTCTATTAAAAATTTGATTTCATCTTCCACACCTTCAAACACGGTGTCTTCTGACATTTTATCATCACCACGCTTGTCTATGATGTTGTGATAAATGTATATCAAGTCATAGTTTTTAACGAATTCCCGCCCTCCTGTACGGAATTTTTTGCCATAAACTCTTCTGCTTGAATAGCGGTGGCTCGTACATCCGAATTCGTTTCCAACACTTTAGAACGACCCTGTATACCTAAGCTCGCCATACCGTCTACCAATACCGTATCGGAATTGGTCTGGAGTGAAAGCGTATTTGTCACTGGGAGCATAGCCGCCATTCCTAGCTGTGTGTAGGAGGGGAGCGTACTGATCAAAGGCTCTATTGAAGCCAAGTATTTGTTTTCTGATAGAAGTCTTGCTGTGAGTTCTTGTCCGCATTCAAAACGCAACGCGTCGGATATTACTACAAAAAGCCGCTGTCTTTTATCCAGAAACGGTTTTACCTGATTCTTAAAGAACAATTGCTGACTATTCAATTTCTGATTTGGCCATGCGTCCAGCTCATCCACCCGCGGCTGCCAGTTGTCGTTATAGTGGAGAAGCCAGTCATTGGAATAAATCTTTTCAATACGATCATACAATTCCGAAAGCACTCGGTTCTGATTCGATGCCCGATAGTGGAAAATGAATTTCCTGTACGATTGATCTACTTTGTACAGGTTTTGTGCATAGTCTTTTACCCCTTCTTCAAAAGTGGCATACTTCGTGTCTGCGTGTTTTTTGACAAGCGCGATCAAATCGGAACCGTGCCATAAAGCCTGATACAGTTCTTCGAGTTCACGGTACCAAAATTTGTTTTCGCGTCTTTTGATGATTCCGTTGAGCTTGTCCGAGGCTATGGTCTGTTCGATTACAGCCTTTTGCATCGTATGTATAATTTTCAGGTCGGTGAGCTTGAACAACTCGTCATCTGCGATTTCATCTAGTGTTGCATTTTGAAGTTTTGCTGCAATAGGTAATTCTTCTGAAATTTTTTGCGATATAACATGATAGCTGCCACGGAATTGAATGGAATCCCGCCATTGCGAAAGCAAAAGCCGGGACTCTTTTGAAATGGCGGTAACTCTGCCAAGTGCAAAATTCCGTTCAAATACTTCAATCAGGAATTCAAATATCGAAGGTTTGTCTGACTGATATCCGTAGATTTTTCCAATCTCTTTCCAGTAAACCTTTTCCAGATTGTAACGTTTCAACTCCTTGTCCAGCCGCTCGTTTCCGTCGGAAAATGTGGCGGTGTGGGCCAGAACAAATGAAGATAATTGGTAATTAAAAACACCGAAAACGATTGACAGCATTTTGTACCTGATCTCGTCATGCGTGTCGTTGGCAGTTCCAAGTTCTTTTAGTTTGGTGCGCCGTTCTTTGGACTTGAAAAATTCCAGATGCTCTGTTACGAGATCTCTGAAATGGTAACCCAGCTCCATTTCCTGTAAAAACAATGCTTCCTGATCTGTTTGCAGCACATGGTGTGCCAGTTCCAGATCCAGGAGCCAGTTGTCTTCATACGCAGGCCGTACCTCCGAAAAGTAAAGCAAGAACTTTTGCTTAGGTTCGGTTTTTACCAGCCTGTATTTGACTTCAAATGGATTCTGCTGCACATGCACCTTTTCAATGCCTTGCAATTGCATCTGCTCAAAATCCTCCGTCATTTCCGACTTCTCGTCATACCAAAATACCAGCCGGTGTTCGTCAAATAGCTTGTAAAGGCTTTCTTCTATTCTGCTCATCGTATCTGCGTGGTATCGATCCAGTCAAATTCCCTAACCTTTTGCTTAGTTACTTTATCGTTGAGTCCTTTGACTTCCTTAATGGCTTTGCCAAATTTATTGTAGTTGACCAGCACGCCGTCATCCAGATCAAAGCCGATACGCTCGCTGGCCAAAGGATACAAAATGTCTCGTTCGTATTCCTGCAATTCCAGTAGTACCAGCTTGATCTTATCCGATTCGCGGGTTGCTTTGTTTTGCTCTACTGGGGATCCAGATACCATCAGGTGTTCCAGGTGGCTCAGCCTTCCACGCAATTTTTCGCGGTATTGGTTAAGGTAATCGTTTAGGATTTTACTCAATGTATCACGGCGGTAGCGATGCATGTAGATCAATACATTGAAAGAGCCCTTGGGTGAAGAGAACATCCAGTAGATTGGGCGTTTTTTGTACCGCTGTATATGATCCGCATAAAAATCCTTCACAAAATATTTACGTATGTCCTTACCCAATGAGGTTTCTACAAAAGCCAGGTTTTTTGCAAAATTTTGAGTCCCGAATGAGGCTTTCAAAAACGCATAAAACCGCCCAACGATATCATCTTCAAACCATTCTTCATCCAATACTGGAATTACATTATCCGCGTCAGGAACAAAGGATAAACCCGCTTCTGATTTCTGTACTTTGGTGAGGAAATCTTCCAGAGTTTCGCCTTGATTGGCGAGGATCAATCCTTCCTGATCCAGCGAATATCTGCCAAACATGCAGCCCACTGCATAGCTCACAAACTGAGCGATTACTTCCTGCTGATCAAATACTAGTTGCCCGTTGACAATTTTGGTTTCCTGTTGTAAAATGGTAATTTCATCCAACGGAACGTCAGGCGTCATTTCTTTCTGCAAACCATATATTTCAATAAGTTGCCGGTTGAGCTCTTGTTCGTTTTTATGCAATTGGAAAAATTTATTTGTCCAGTATTGTTTGTATAGATTGTAGGACTCTTCAATATCAAATCCTCTATTTTTCAAAATTGCATTTTCTTTAAAATTCCAAGATTTTTCGGTAGAATCCCAATCTGTTTTAGAGCAGTTAACTAACTGCTCAACAATATTTAGTTGCTCACTTGATAAAATTTCAACAAATGGGATTTTGGCGAGCTCACCACTTGTGAAACTAAGTGTTGGGCACAAGACTTCTAAAAAGTGATTTGAGATAACCGAGCTCATCACACCAAGTGCGGATAATACGATCTTTGGGTCTTCTGAAAATCCACATCTTCCAGTATCATCAAAAATAAATCCTGCTGGCCTTGCACGGGCGGCAAATTTACCGGAGCTAATTTTAGACCATGTAATTCCAGATTTAAAGTAAAATGCTTCATTTCTAACGGCTGAACGAACTTTACCATTTGCAAATCGGTAATTTCTTATTGCATTCCCGTCATCGAGCCAATTTATTACAACTTCATGATTTCCAAACCATTTCCTGAAATCACCTCCACTATGGCAGGGATACCATTTTTTATTATTTGTTCTGGTTTCTTTAAGGTTGCTGGTATTGAAACTGATATTTTTGTTTTCTATTTCATACCACTTTCTTTGAAAAATTGTATTGTCCCCTGTTGACAACCCAGCCTTTAGCGAAAGCTCCTCTCCCAACAATTTGTTTTTTAGGAAGGAATCTATTGCATTCTCGCTCAACCAATACCCAATTGGGGCACCCGGTATTTTTTCAAAGTCCTTTTGATTAGCCGTATAAAACCATCCACATTTCGGATTTTGAATGGCCTCACGCGTTTTGGGTGCCTGGTTTTGGCTTCCTTTAAAATCCGATAATCTTATATATGAGCCTTTAGCTTTATCAACAAACTTGTTCCTTAGAGTAAATGTACATATCGGAACAGTTGCTCCATCAAAGCCAGAATACTCAAGTTGAATAAGTGAGTGGACAACATGTTTATTTATCAGTGTTGACCTTAATTTTTCATAGGAAGAGATAAACATCCATACAAAAGGAGTCATATAGCCTGTGAAACCATCTTCTTTACAAAATTCTAAGCAACGTAAGATAAAAGTTGCAAATAAATCAGACTTTGTTTCAGGCCAGGTTTTCTCAACGTATTGCTTTAAAGATCCTTCCATGCGCGAAGAAGATATGTATGGAGGATTAGTTACAACTACGTCATATTTTGTGCTGAGTAAATTATAGAGATGCTTTAAATATTGCTCGCCCTCTGCAAATAGCGATCCTTCATAAATGGTTTTTGCATTTGCTTCTTCTTGTGATATTCGAATTAGTGATCCTAATACGGTTGCATTTTTAAAATTGCTGTCTGATTTAAAATCTGTGTAATAAAAAATGTTAGGGCTGAAATTATTTTTTTCTACCGATCTGAAAAATCTGCGATAGTATTGTCTTCCTTTCATCATCAAAACCAAAGAAGCCATTTGAGCAGCTCTGGGATCAATATCAACACCAAATAAATTGTTGCGAATGATTAGCTCAGGGATTTCTGAATTAGAATATCCTTGTTCTTCATACGCTTTGTAGAATACGTCGAAAGCATAAGATAAAATGTGTCCAGACCCTACACAGGGCTCAAAGAATTTTATCTCTTCTATTCTTTTTGATTCTCTTTTGGCAACAATGTTAGAATACTCGGGTTTTATGTAGAATTCTAAAGACTCATTAATTTTTGAGTTTGGGAATAATTCTAAAATCAATTGTCCTAATGTATTATCTACCATGTACTGGACAATCCACTTTGGTGTAAACAGCTGTGATGCAGGGGCTAACTCTTCTTTTTTGTATACTTTTTTTGATGAAATTAGTTTTTCATTCAGTTCAGCAACATAAAACTGATACAGCCAGCCAATAATCTCCACCTCGTTACAATCTTCAACCGACATGCCTGTGCACACATCATGCACAATGGAAAACTCGGAGGTAAGATCGTCCGGAATTAGCAAATCCGTGTAATCATCAATCCGTTCAAACAGAAAGGGTAGTGCCTTATGCAAATGGTTGCAGGCTGCAATGAGTAACAATTTGTATACCTCATTTTGGGGGTTTGCACTCGGAATTTTTCCATTCAGCAGTTCATGTATCCGCGAGGTATCCACAGGCAGTTCGGTATGTAATTGCCCGGATTTGGCTTCTTCCAGTATTTCGGGTGTGGTAAATCCGTCACGGGGCGTTACCACCCGTATGCCAATGGGCTGGTAGTCATTCGCATCCATAAAGCGCAGTGCCATCAACCTGTTGAACCAGGTATACGCCACTTTTTCAACCACCTGCTCACGGGAGGTACGGGCTATTTCATCGTTCAGCTTTTTTACTTGTGCTGCTCTTTCCCGTAACTCGGCAGAGTCGGCCCCGAGAACATAATCAAGCCGGCTTCCTACCTGTGTTATCAGCTTTTTACGCGCTTCCTGAGCAAATTTTTTGAGGGAATTGGTATTCATTTGTATTGGATGTATCTATAAGGAAATTCTTTTATTTTCTCTGATCTGGCTTATCAACCCTGCACGTAAGGCCTGGATATACTCTTCTACATCCGCTTCGCTTCTTAGCTCACGTTTGTCAAATTGCAGTTTAACCGACGACGTGCGAATATATTCCACCTCGGGTTCTGCCACTTTACCAGGCATGACAACGACAGGTTTGGCAAGGCGTTGGATCTCATTTAACTGACTGGTGAGTAAAGTGCCTTTTATTCGCTGACGAGTGTCCCGTATATTCCCAATGTACCGTCGATCGGGCAATTTGTTTTTTTCATCTTGAAGTGGGGCTAATATCCGTTGTTGGTCGTTAACTTCCAGTTGTGCAAATTCCTCCGAACTTTGTAACTGCTGCATAGCCTCAGCGATATTCTCCAGGGTTTGCGCCCGTTCAGACTTAATTTTGGCCAGCACTTTTTCCGTTAGTGCATCCTTCGCCGCTTTTGCATCACGCATGGCAGTACCGCGGTAGGGAGCCGGATTGCTTACGAGTGCTTTTAAGGTTTCCAATTCGCTGCCTTCTACGTATTCAAAGTTGGAAGTATCACCATTGAGCGTACTTCTTATGTCATCATAAATCTTCCGCTGATCACTTTTCATAAATGTATTGATCGGGTCTAGCAAGTCTTCACGGATATCAAGCAAATGGTCTTTAAAGTCGTTTACCTGATCAAGCAGCTGACTGTAGTTCTTGGTTGATAACTGACGCAGCGTACTAAGTGGTGTTTCCAGTTGTAAAAGAAAAGGGTAGTCTTTTTTCTGGTTTATAAGCAGGTGGATTTCATCGACAATTACTTTCATTTTCTCCTTAAATGCATTGGCCACCTCTTTACCAACATTATGAGGGCAACTTTCATGAAAAAATTCTGAGTAAAGGATTTTTAAAGCTCTCACCGCTGCGGGGTTTTCTGCCTGCTGAATTTCTACCTGCGTGGTAGCATGGTAGTTGCTGTTAAGAAAAGCACTCAAAGCATCCTTGTTGTCGAGCAGATTGGCATCCTGTTTTAGTTCAATCACACCCCGCTTAAAAAGTTTGGCGGTTATAGTCCACACAGCATTGGGATACCAGCCATAAGGCTTCGAACCGAGTACGTCTTTAAGGTCACTCAATTTTGTCCTGTCCGACCGTTGTTTACGCCTGTTGATGATATTCACTATTTCACTTTCAGCCTCTGTTTGCGTTGGATCATTGTCAAACAGTTCCGATTGTGTGGAATGTATGACCTGTCTGATGCTGTCTTCGGTGTACTGCGTAACACCTAGCATGCGCAGGTTTGGGTAGAAAGTCTTGATTAAATTCTGGAAAGCCAACATTACGCGTGTTCTTCCATCAGAAGTAGCGTTAAGTTCCTGTTTGGATCCATTGATATATACATCAGCCTGAGAGAGAAGTTGATTTGCAATCAATATAAGGTTTCGTCGTCGCTCCTGATTTTGGCTTTGTTTATCTATAATAATACGCTGTTTTTCCTTGGATAGCGTTCCGTTTTGACTTTGTTTAATGTATTTATTAGTTTGAAGAAACAATCTAAGGTCTTTGATGAAAATAGCGTTTTCTGGCAACACCATTTTCATCGTAGGAATACCCATCGTTTGCGATTGAAAGAATACAGGGTTAGCAAAATCCGGATAATCATCGGTAATGATCTCAATGCTAAGTTCTTTATCGCGTCCTATTAATGCTCCGTCCACTCTGGTAGCAAAGTCATAGGACTGGCGGTTATTGCTATAAACCAGCTTATTATCCTTGATGATTTCGTCAAAGAACAAATCCTTTAATTGCTGCGTTTTTGCTTGATCGTCAATATCTACATCCTTAATTTCAGCTTCAATGTCCTTTTCGTCATCCGTTAGGAATTCGTAAGTGTCACCATTGCGTTGGATGTAGTTCTGTGATTCAAGTTGATTTAATGCTCCCTCAATTTGCTTATCATGCTCACGCAAATCGACGTTTATCGCATCGATCATCAATACAGAAATATTCCGTTTCGTGGGTTTGAAACTAGAATAGTACTTGATTAGGAAAAGCGTTTTTAATACCCGGATAGCAAATGAATTGGATAAGTTATTTTCTGCCAGGTTTATCGAGCTTTGAATTTCACCCTTTAACTCGTTTCTTATACCCTGAAACATCAGATCAAACGGCACAAGCGCATTTTCATTCTTATCACTAAGGGATCTGACGACTTGCTGAAATACCCCTAGCATGGATCTTTCACCTACCGAAGTATGCTTTCCTTGAAAAGCATTGTGTGTAGACAACGCCCTTCGGCATTGTTGAAACAGATCAAACTGGTAGGGGAGAAACGGAAACTTGTTCACATAGTCTTTGGCATCGCGAACCCCCTTAAATTGAACGCCGGAATCGGAAAACGAAATCAAGGTATCTAAGTGCGCATGATCCTTTTGGTATATTTCGGTCAGTGCACCAGTATATTCAGGCTTCTTTTTTAATAATCGCTTCTCAATGACTTCATCCACGTTGGCTGATGTCAACGGAATTTTAATCTTGAACCTTGCCTGTATCTTGGAAAAGTCATTTTGTTGACTGCGGTTCATGTCTCCGACCACTTTCTCCATGTCTTCCTGAGAAGTAACAAGAATCCACGATCTCCCTTTAGTTTTGACGGCCAGAGTTTCAGCAATGGTTTGCAGGTTAAGCATCAGTTTGGTATTATCACTGATGTACTGGCCCACTTCATCCACAAAGAAATTGAGCCTAAAATGGGCTCCTTTTGACTGGATATACTCTAGTACCTGTTCGCAAAAATGGTCAATAGATTGTTTACTTTTTTCTTCAATTACGTCGAGAATATCGTAGTAGTCAGAAGCATTTTTGCCATTAATTTCAGCCAAAACTTCTGCGATTGTATCTGTCACCAAGGGATCGAAATAATCCATTCGTGCGGTTTTCCAATCTGACTTGCTTTTTGAATTGAATCGCTGAGTGAACGAACCCAACTGATCATTTTTCTTAAGCCACATTTCAAATTCAGCGACATGAGGCTGGTAGCCGTAAAAGCCAAGGTGGTCGTAAAAGACCTTATAAAATACAGACAAGATGGCGTTTTCATCCGATTTAGATGTGATTTGAGCCTGCTGGTCAATATTGAAAAGGATGGATTCGGAAGGAATTTTGGATGCGGTCAGAATATCCGCTCTCAATATTTCGTCATTATCTATTTTATCTGCGAACAATTCACCGCAAGGATATCCATCTGAGGTCTTGTTTTCCAAAACATAAGAAAGAATCTTCAACAAGTGCGATTTACCACTTCCAAAAAAGCCGGATATCCATACGCCATTGACTCCGGCATAGTCGCAATACATGCTGAAAAGATCCCTTATCTTATTCCCGATTTCCCTAGTAATGACATACTCTGCAACTTCATCGGAGACATTATCTCGGTCATCAGCTTTGATAACGGTTTCAATATTTCTATCGATGGGAAGATCGAAAATTTCTCTAATAATCATGCTTGTATTATTTCAAGGTTGAAAGCTCTGTAATAATTGTCATCTTTCAAGAGATTAAACAGCTTAAGGGAATGTCCGTCGTATTCTCCTGGGTAAAAAAAGATTGTCGGTGCGTTGGTAGCGATTGATTGCAAGTTATTAAGTATGCTGTGCGAACGAATAAATGGAAATACCAGCCCAATACCAGTAACGAAATACAGTTTCGCATCAGAATTCTTTATAAGGCTTTTGATCCTAGGTAATAGTACTTCATGTATATTCAGCGAGGATTGTAGGGCCCTGAGGAATTTTGCGGATCCTTTGGATTTTTCGACGCGAAACATGCGATCCATACTACCCTTTTCTTCCAGAATTTCACAGGCCAGATCGAATAAATTGATTTCCAGAACAGAAATCCCATTCGTTACCAATCTGTTTTTTAGCAAACGGATAGCCTCTTTAATTTTGTTCTCATCAATGGCTTCGTAACGGGAAATAAAAAATGGAATTTCTCCACCCAACGACTCCTTATTCAAAAATTCCTTTTTTGACACCACCTGATATGTGTGTTCAAATTGATGTTGAATGTGGGTCATACCTTTTTCGTGTAGTTCATTATCTGAAAGTCATTGAATAGAAAGACCTCTAACCATTTAGGGTTATCATTTTCAAGTAATTGTATCAACTGAACGTCAAGAAGTTGGTACTGGATCACTTTCTCGTTGACCGAGTTTATTATTCCGCCTTCCGCTAGCATTCGAAAGATCACCTGCTTCACCTTGTCCTCCGTTGACGGGCTTAAATGTTCCAGCTCCTCATGGTCGATCATCTTGCGTCGGTAAAATGATAGATATTCACCTTCGGTTAGATAAAGGTCCATGGTTAGCATTTTCTCACGTACTACCTCTATGACAAACTCTCTAAGAAAGTCATAGAGTTTACAGGCTGAAAGATAGGCCAATTGTCGCCTGAGGATAGAGTCGCCATTCAGTAACGCATCTGTTTGTGCGGGAGTGAGTGTGTCCAACCGCTTCTTGAATTCTTGATTTTTCCGTTTGATAGATGATTTTTTCCCACCGTCACTCACTTCTTCTAATCCCAATTGTCCTTTGAGAAATTGAATCATTTCATTAACATGAAGCGAGCAAGCCGTAAAAGAAAATTCGTACTTTTTCAATTCCATTAACCTATCAGTTCCTTAAGAGGAATATTTAATACTTCACTAATTTTTTCTAAATGCTTTCGGCTAGGAGCTGCTTTGTCTTGAACCCAGTTACTAACAGTCACTTCGGACACCCCTAGTCTCTGAGCCAACCATTTCTGTTTTACTCCTTTAACTTTGAGTAGATCTTTTAGCATAAGCAGTTTAATAAAAATTAAAGTCTAAATTTTGCAAATTAACTACTTCCTGCTCATAGAACAAGATCGTAGCACATTATTTGAATAAGAATATTTGTGATTTTTGTGTAGAGTAAAGCACCTACGGCTCAGTAATGGCTGATGCGGGTTTTTATGTCGTAGTCTATAACCGCCTTAGAGAAGGACGATCAACCGATAGACTTATGTTTGAACAAGCCGTTGAACAGTTCACTTACTTAAAAGGGGAAGTGCTGACTACCTTCACCGATATTGAATCTAGTAAGAAAAATGAGCGACCGCAGCTTCAGGCGGCTATCACTTATTGTAAGGTTCAGGGGCAACCTTACCCATTGCAAAGCTAGATCGACTCACTCGGAACGTCGCTTTTGTCTTT
>NZ_NMPS01000226.1:0-5524 GCF_002261125.1 Siphonobacter sp. BAB-5385
ATTACACATTGGCTTCTACGAAATCAAATTACACTTAATTGGAATTTAGTTGAGTTTAATGTAAAGGAAAAAGTTTTGTATGCAATTACCAGGCGTCAATTCAAACCCTTCAATGATTTGCTTATGTTGAAATTGTGATGATATATACTGTTAAAGTTGTATAGGATATAACTTTAACAAAACGGCCCTCTAAAGTATGTAAAATCCATAATCAAAGATATTTCATCTGGGCCACCGCCACTGCTTAATGCCAATTAGGACAAGTTGGCTGTTATCAGATCTTTGTTTTAACGCGAGTAAGGTGAGCTCTCGGCTTTGAAGTGCAAAAGCAAGCTGCCGAACATTTTGTTGAATCATAAAATAAGGGGTTTACTAGTTCCACTAAGGTCGAATCCGGGCTCAATGCTCACATAGTCCAGAGGGATGAAAGGGTCAGAGCTTCTGCTTGCTTAGAGGTCTATCTACAGGAAAGGCAGAGAAATGACATAATCTTTATTCTGCTGTAAGTGTAACGTTTGAGACAAAACATAACCTGACTTCATTGACTAGTTGATCTTCTGCTTTCACAAGCAATTCATCATTATTTGCGAAGAAGCCCACTAAAGTCCTTTAGTGAAATGAATTGAAATGCCTATTGATGTTCTGTACTTGTGACAAGAACTGCACTGATCTCCTACCCTACCAGCTATTCGTTTATAATTGATATTCAAACGTAATATCAAAAAACCATACTATAAATAGCACTGGATAAAGGTTTGAAAATACACCTAAAAATAGGTGCAAAAAACATACTGCTTTTTGTGTTAATTTTTCACCTGCTACCAGTACCTTTGTTAGCACAGTTTCAAATACTAAATCTTCACCCAATGGCTATTTATGTGACAAGTGGTATCAAAGGCGGTTCTGGCCGAAGCACGATCGCAGAAAACTTTACGGTATGGCTATGTAAACAGGGATTTGATGTACTGCTCGTCGATGCCGATGAACAGGGCACGGCTTCCGATTTTACTACTTGGCGTGAACATACCTTAGAGGGCAATGTAGGCTATACGCTGGTTCAGTTAGTGGGGGCCAATCTTCGGAAACAGGTCGAAACCATGAAGTCCAAGTATGACCATATTGTGATTGACACGGGGGGGCGTGATACGACCAGCCAACGATCCGCCCTGATTGTGGCTGACGTGGCGTTGATTCCTTTTCAACCCCGGAGCCATGATGTATGGACTCTGGCCAAGCTCAACGAAATGCTGGAGGAAATTCAATCAACCCGATTGGAGCCTTTGGCGGTCCATGTATTTTTGAATCGGGCGGATATCACGTCGGCGGATAACAGAGAAGCGGCAGAAGCCTTATCTGCACAGCCTAACTTTGGTTTTATTCCTCATTTGATAAAAAACCGTAAAGCCTATCCTAATGCTGCCAGCAAAGGACTGGCCGTGTTTGAAATGGAGGAACCGGATAAGAAAGCCGTATCTGAGATCGAAGAACTTTTTAAATACATCACAGCCCATGAGCGTATCCCTGCCACCCGTTAAGAAAAAGCCCAGCGAGGCTCAGATTGAAGCCACTATCAATAAGGGTGGAAAGACAACTAAAGAGGTAATTCCGCAAACACCCGATACAGTTAAACATTTTAATATTCGTTTGACTTCCGGTATTCTCTCTGCTATCGACTCAGAGCGAGAGAAAAGACCCCGGAAGCCAGGCAGTCCAAAGCTGGGAGTTTCCACGCACGACTGGATTGTTGAAGCAATATTGGAAAAACTGGAACGAGAAAAAGATAAGTAACTAGAGGAATGATTCGTGAGCCTGATCATAGGTCAGTTTGAAGGGAATCCTAAGGGCAACTGGAGTACTACTAAATATAGTGCCTGATCAGCACTATATTTAGTAGTACTCCCCATACTGTTTTTACACCTTAGAGTAATACTTAGTACAGTGCTGGAAAAAACACCTTTTTAAGTACTGAAAATACACCTATTAGAATACTGGAAATCAGAACTGAAATTTGTACTATATCTAGTGTTGCATTAGGTACTGATTTTACACCTAAAAAATCAATGATATTCATTTTTAGGGGCAGTAACAGGTTGTTTGTGGCAACCATCTAATTGATTAGATCCCTTATCCTGATGGTCTATTATCCTTCCTTTGAATTAAGCTTGCTAGAGATAGACTATCTGCAAATAACTAATGAAAAGAGATAATATATATTTTAATAACGTATTAATAACGATATTAAAATGAATAATTTCGAATATATTTGCAATTACACAGGGCAATCATGACTCTTGTCCTGTAACCTTCGAAAAATATGTCGAAAAGAATTCTTCTTTTGTAGCACTGAATCTTAATACTAAGAACTGATTTTAAATGGTTTATAAATAAAACTCTGTCCTCTTTCTTATTTTCAAATCGATCAAATGATTTGTTATTTCTTTTGAATTTTACTTTGATATCTATTTTGCTTCTTTGTAAGTGATTGATAATCAATTAGATATCCTACGGTTTTCGACAGATTTTTCGAACAACTCGACAGATTTTTCGTTTTCACCGACCTTTTTTTCGAACAACTCGACAGATTTTTCGTTTCTCCCGACGTATTTTTCGAAATCTACATTTAGGCTATTCATTACCAGTCAGATTATATAACTAATGGAAAATCAATGCCTTAGATAATTCGTATGGTGCTTTTTACTCTACACTCGACATATTTTTCGAAATTCATAAGTAATAGTTAAATGTCAGACACCACTATTTATAAGTGTTTGAAAATCAATGATATAAAATTTGTCAAAAGGATTGATTCCCATGTTTTTAACCAAGTAATCGATCTTTTTTTCGAGAATATATCTGTCCATGAGAAGATTTCATTTTATATTAATTGACTGGTAATTAAATAATTACATAAAACCGATAAGTAAGGAATATCCGTTTTTGAAGTAACTCGACATATTTTTCGAACTATTTAATATTTAGTATATATTTGAACAGGATAGTTAAGCTTCATGTGTAATTGATTCATTCCTATAGTTTGGTGGCTTTCTACGATTTGACTAGGGGGCTGGCGTCTCAATGCGTAAGGTTACCGACTTATTTTTCGAAACCATGGCAAAATCTTTGAAAACACTGTTCGATGAAAAAGTACGAAATGCCCCAGCTCGACAGTTCGTACAGATCAAGGCCGGGAAAGATGGTCTAGTAGAAGCTCAAAGCAGTTTTTCAATTAATGAGTACCGAGTCTTCTTTCATCTGCTAACCCGGCTCCATCGAGAAGATGATGAATTTGCCTTACAACGGATTAGTCTTGCTGAGATCATCCGGGAAAATGGATTACGCGGCTCTGGTCTTCAATATGACTTATTGAGAGAAGCTGTATTTAATCTGTCTCACCGTACCTTCTCCCGTATCGGTGAAATTGAGGGTAAACCTTATCACATTACGATTCCAGTTCTCGACAAGAAAGCAGAGCCTTTACTGGAAGATGACAAGACGCACATCCTGGTTCGATTCCATCCGGATCTAAAACCTTACCTGCTTCAGCTCAAAAGTGAATACCTGAGCATTTCTACAAACTATCTCAATCAGCTTTCGTCTCCTTATTCCATTAAGCTGTACATGGTTCTCAAGCATCGGCTGCGACAACAGACTACGTATCCCAAGTATACGGTCGATGAGTTACGGTTTATGCTGGCGATTCCTAATGATTCCTATAAATACTATTCTGATTTTAAGCATCGGGTTTTACTGCGTTGCATGGAGGAGATCAACCGGGAAACGGATATTCAGATTCTGGATATTACAGAAGTCAAACGGCAGCGGGTGACGCACACGGTCTGTTTTGTTCTGGAAGGTAAGCCCACGCTTCGGCATGTAGGTTCGGATGATCCGGCTGATTTTCTCCCCCTTGACAATGCTTCTGTTCCTGAGGACCCTCTGTTTGCACGGCTGAAAATCTATCTGGTCTCTAAATCCATTTATCAAGGATGGATTGATAAACACGGACTTGAGCAGGTCAGAACTAACCTTGAAATGGGACTCAGGTATCTGGAAGAACGCAATGACATCAAAAATCCCGTCGCGTATCTGGCTAAAGTAGTAGCCAGTAAATCAACCTCGATCCGGAAGAAAGTTATAAAGGTGGATACGCCACCCGTAGTACACACGGTGGCCAAACCTAAAGCAGAAGATTCGGTAGAGATAGCCCGAAATGCGTTGCGTGATATGTACGCCAACCGGATCAATGAGATGATCGTGTTAGCTTTACGAGATCTTGAAGAAGCCCAGTCGTTCATCGTTTTTGTACAGGAATTCAGCCAACAGGATCGCCTACCCGTGCATCTGGAAATTGCCATCACTATTTTCAACAAGTTACAGGTGACTCCAGCCAGCCTGGCAGACCAGCTCAAAGAGGGCTCAGGAATGATTCAGGGACTGAAGCTTCATTACTTCCAGCAGAGACACCCCGAGAAGCTAAGGGAAATTCACACGGCCTTCAGGCCTCTGGCGGAGGGCTTAGGTTTTACTTTGGAGTAATGAAAAAAGGCTGGAGCGATTCAGCTTTTTTCCGTTAGAATTTACCCCTCTAGTTCGTCTGTTGCTGATGATTTGGCCATCAATTATTGCAATTGTCCAATTGCTACATGAGTAGTAATAAGTTTAAAAACGCTTTTTTGGCAACTTTCAACGGATTGCTAGCTCCTATATTGGTTAAAGATTAGAGAACCATTTTAATTACGTTTTATTAACGATGATCAATGGGTTAACTATTTATACTACGAATTTCCAATCGATTATCATTAAAGCATACAGTCGTCAGCATTCGCAATCATACATTGATGGGCGAGGATAGGGGAGTGGCCGGTGATGCCTCGAAGCAAGCATTGAATAACCATTGTATGATTAAGGACTACTATTTCCCAAAGCGTAGCTTTAGACGGAGCTAAGAAGTCCTTATCTTTATACTACTATGCCTTTAGCATACGGCCGTAAGGCTTATGCTCGCAGTGGCGATGAAGCCGATACTCTAGGAGCTCGGCACCTGCTCTGCGTGTTTTCAAAACCCGGCTCCGACGCTCGGCTTGCTACTTGACGAGTAGCAATGAGAAAGAGAGCTACGGTGAGTCTCTGGTTTTATTTCTGCTCTAAGCGAATGCCTCCTTGATCACCTGATCGTTTGGTATGGAAATAATAGGCTACCCTCCTTTTCGATACCAGTTGCTGACTGCCATCATTAACCTACGGGTAATGCCTTTCTCTGTAAACTCTGTAGGAAGGCGTTTGATAAAAGAATTTGCTTAGTGAGCAGGAGAGACTAAGAAGTAGGGTAGGGGATCTAAGGTTTCGTATTCGCCTTCTTGAATACGTTCTTCTTTCAAGCAGTATTCTTTAAGTAAACCAAGTCCTCTTGAGAGGAAAAGATATCAAGAAAAATGTAGAGGGTAAGCAAGGACACTTTATTAAAGAACAAAAGCAGCTTGCATTAAGCGAGTACAAGTGTACAAAGCTACAAGTGTACAAAGCT
>NZ_NMPS01000227.1:0-391 GCF_002261125.1 Siphonobacter sp. BAB-5385
AGCTATTGCACTATTGGTATATGTAAGTATCTGAAAATCAATTAATTACAATTTTTTTATTCTAAGTCTTTCTATAACACATTTTAGAGCCGCATTCCTCTCCGTTTTTCTTGAGTCTTTTCTTGCTTTTGGTCGACCTTTTGAACCACTTCTGACTTCTTTTCGAACTGCATATTCCTACCGTCCGGGGTAAATTTCATTTTCAAGCCCTGAGCATCGAGCACTCGCTCGATGGTGGCGAGCTTGGTCTCGGCTGATGTGTGTCTGCGATTACCCCGTTCTTTGAGGACGGTAGCCGCACTACTCAGGTTATCCGATTTTAGACGCTTTTCAGCCTCTCTCAGCGACTTTTCATATTTGTCCTGCATCATTTGCCGTTCAGCCTCTAAAA
>NZ_NMPS01000228.1:0-442 GCF_002261125.1 Siphonobacter sp. BAB-5385
GGGCGTAAAGGTAGACAGCACGGGCATTATCGACGCTAGTATCAGCTCCCCCAAACTAGCGATCCGGGCCGTAACCGCTCAAAAGCTAGCGGATCGGGCGGTCACTCCAGCCAAGACCAGCTTCATCACGCGGAAGCAAAGTAAGAACCTATACGATAAAGCCACCTCGCTGGACGGCCAGTACGTGAATGAGTCCGGACGTCCCCAGACCGACAGCCGGTTCACGCTCTCGCAGCTCATTGAGGTGACGCCAGGCCAGCCCTATTTTGGCAAGGCTACAACGGGCGGCAGTGGGATGCGTTTTACGTCTTACTACACCGAGGCAGGCACGTGGGTGAGCGGTGGTCCGATCAACTACGCCACTACGTTCACCCCGCCCGCGGGCGTTCGCTACGTGCGAATTTCGATCCTGGTGGGTGAAAAAGATGCCTTCCAGCTTGAG
>NZ_NMPS01000229.1:0-442 GCF_002261125.1 Siphonobacter sp. BAB-5385
GGGCGTAAAGGTAGACAGCACGGGCATTATCGATGCCAGCATCGGCACTTCGAAACTGGCCCTTCGTGCCGTAAACGCAACGAAGCTGGCGGATCGGGCGGTCACTCCAGCAAAGACCAGCTTCATCACGCGGAAGCAGAGCAAGAACCTGTACGACAAGTCCAGTTCCCTGGATGGTCAGTACGTCAATGAATCAGGCAGGCCCCAGTCGGATAGCCGTTTTACGCTCTCGCAGCTGATCGAAGTAACACCGGGCCAACCCTATTTTGGCAAGGCGGTAGCGGGCGGCAGCGGGATGCGTTTTACTTCTTACTACACCGAGGCAGGAACGTGGGTGAGCGGTGGTCCAATCAACTACGCCACTACGTTCACCCCACCCGCGGGCGTTCGCTACGTGCGAATTTCGATTCTGGTGGGTGAAAAAGATGCCTTCCAGCTTGAG
>NZ_NMPS01000230.1:0-926 GCF_002261125.1 Siphonobacter sp. BAB-5385
TCGATAATGCCCGTGCTGTCTACCTTTACGCCCCTTAAAACGCCGCCATACTCTGTATAGGGGGTTGCAGAAGTCCCGGCCTCTAACTGGAAGGTGGCCGTATCCGCAGTCATGATCGTCAGGCGGACGTAGTTTACGCCATCGGGCGGCGTGAACGTCTGGGTAGGCGTTGTCGAACCACCCCGAATGAATCCAGCTTCAGTAGGTGACCCATAGTGGGAAACGAACCGCATCCCGGTCGTGCTGCTGCCCTTGCCAAAATAGGGCTGGCCCGCTGTCACCGGAATGTAATCCGTGAGGGTATAGGTCGCATTGGCGTTTTTAACCCCGTTTTCATTCAGAAAGTACCCGACTTCCTTAATCTTTTTATTGAAGAGATTCTTCGACTCCTGAACGAAGTTTACCTCCGTGGTGGTAATCGTGCGGGGTGCAATCTGGCCAGCTGTAATGGAGCGACTAGCCAGCTTGGCGGGGGTGATCGCCCGGTCGGCGATTCGGGTGGCTGTGATCGTAGCCGGGCGGATGGCCGTGCTGTCAATGAGAACGCCCGTCAGAACCTGAGAAACCGCATAATCCGCGTAGGGGGTTGCAGAAGTACCTCTTTCGAGCTGGAAGGTATTCTTATCCGTAGATAGGATCGAAACCCGTACGTACCGAGTGCTGGAAGTAGCGACGACTGACGTGGTAAAGTCATCAGAACCGCCTGCGATGACCGTTTTGGCAGCATTGAAAAACGTGGTAAACCGCATTCCCCGCGAATCCGTACCCTTGCCAAAATAGGATTGATTCGGCTCAACTTCAATGAAATCCGAGAGACTATAGCCAGGGTTGGTGTTGACCAAAACCCCGGCTTTATTCAGGTACGAACTATCCTTCGCCGTTATCTTATTAAACAGGTTCTTACCTAGCTTGGAGGCTATGAACGT
>NZ_NMPS01000231.1:0-271 GCF_002261125.1 Siphonobacter sp. BAB-5385
CTGAGCCTTCCAGGCTGGACCTCTCCGTAACTGTCTAGCTTAGCTCAGGGCCAACGCATTGTTTCCCCCATAGGATGGCCCCCATGGAATGGGCGAGACAGGTTACTCCGTTGCTCAGGGGCAGGAGAGGTTTTCATCTTCTGACAATAGTTATTGGTTGATGATTTTCAGTTGTTTAACTATAGTCGAACACCTTGATGGACGACATAAACCCGATCCCCGTTCTATCGCGAAAAGCCGCCTACTTCCTCGGCAATGCGGTGGCCTAGAG
>NZ_NMPS01000232.1:0-195950 GCF_002261125.1 Siphonobacter sp. BAB-5385
CGGACCGAACCTGGTGTATATCGAAGGCGGTCGTTTTGTGATGGGCTCGCTGGAAGAAGATGTGGCAGGGGTGCACGATAACGTAGAGCGTACGGTAACGGTACAATCCTTTTTTATGGATGAAACCGAAATTGCCAACGTTCACTACTTGGAATACCTTTACGCGGTTCAGAAAGATTCTTCGCAGGAGTTTTACGAATCGGCTCTGCCCGATACCACAGTTTGGGCGGGTGAAATGGCATTCAATGATACCTACGTAGATCAATACCTACGGTACCCCGGTTTCCGGATGTATCCAGTCGTAGGCGTATCGTGGGTACAGGCTCAGGATTACTCGGCCTGGCGTACGGGAGCCGTTAATAACGATCTGGCTCGCAAAGCAACCAGCGGTGGTAAAAAAGCCGGACGTAAGAAAAAAGGTGAAGAGGCGGCAACGGATGCTACGGCAGAAGCAGCTTCCAAACAATACTCAGGGGGTCGTGCCGCTATCGAAACGGGTTACGTACTACCCAACTACCGTCTGCCAACGGAAGCCGAATGGGAGTATGCGGCTAAAGCTCTGATCGGAACGCAGTACCTGGATGAAAACCAATCGAATCAGCGGATTTATCCCTGGGATGGTTCTTCGATGCGAAAAAGCTCAGGCCGGAAGAAAGGTACGATGCTAGCCAACTACAAACGTGGTCGCGGGGATTATGCCGGTATTGCGGGTAAAACCAATGACGGTGCTATCATTACGGATGAAGTCTACTCGTATCCTCCGAATGACTTTGGTTTGTATAATATGGCCGGTAACGTCAACGAGTGGGTATGGGATGTGTACCGTCCAACCACGTTCCAGACGTTTAATGACCTGAACCCTGTTCGTCGCGATGGCTATCTGGATGACGAAAAGAACTACGGTAAAAAAGATAACAACTCGCTGCTCGATAACCGTACGCGGGTGTACAAAGGAGGCTCCTGGGCGGACATCGCTTACTGGCTGGCTCCGGGTACCCGTCGCTACATGGATCAGGATTCGGCTACGGCTACCATTGGTTTCCGTTGCTCGATGATCGCTTCGGGTCGCAAACGATAATAAGTTTAATTTCCAGTTTAGTTGAAAAGAAGCTGCCCGCCTGGGTGGCTTTTTTTTGTGGGGTTTGGGGAGAGGGATTTTGAAAAGGTTTAAGTAAGGGTTGAATTAGTTTGAAGTTTAAAGACGATACCCTATGGATTGGCTGGAGTAAGAGGCGGATAGATTTAGCGTTTAATTTTTGTCGGGTTTGTACAATCTTCCCAGGGTTGTTGCCCCTGGGCTATTTAAATTGAACTCCTTCGGAGTTGGTTTGTGATTATGTATTAGGCTTTGTAAAGCGTAAGCTAAGGTCTACCATCAGACCTTTAATGTCAACTCAAACTTTAAACCTTTTCAAACAATTATTAAACCCACTTTAACCTCCTGAAACCAAAAAGAGCCGCAAACCGGAGTTTGCAGCTCTTTTCTGGAAATATATTTCCTCCGTACTAAACGCGGAAGTGAGAGAAAGCCTTGTTGGCTTCTGCCATCCGGTGCGTATCGTCTTTCTTCTTCACAGCGGCACCTTCGCCTTTGGAAGCAGCAACGATTTCGCCAGCCAGACGTTCTACCATGGTCTTTTCGTTACGGCCACGAGCGTATTTAATCAGCCATTTCATGCCTACGGACTGTTTACGATCGGGACGAACTTCAGTAGGAACCTGGAAAGTAGCACCACCGACCCGGCGGCTTTTCACTTCTACTGTAGGCATTACGTTGTTCAACGCTTTTTTGAAAATCTCCAGACCACTTTCTTTGGTGCGGTTCTCTACTAAATCCAGAGCACCGTAGAAGATGGAATACGCGGTAGATTTCTTGCCCTCGTACATGAGGTTGTTAACAAATTTCGTTACGAGCGTCTCCTTGAATTTAGGGTCCGGTAATACGTAGCGTTTTTTTGGTTTTGCCTTACGCATGACTAAGTTACGTTTGAATGGTGGTGAGAACGCGTCGCTTCTGCCCGTAACAGTGGCTTACTGCATTCTCGATGAATTTAAGCACTCAGCCGTTCCGACTGAATGATGCGAAGAAAATTACTTCTTCTTACCTTTTGCGGGAGCGGCAGCTGCTTGTCCGGGTTTCGGGCGTTTGGCACCGTATTTCGAACGAGCTTGCATACGACCTTTAACACCAGCAGTATCCAATGCACCACGGATAATGTGGTAACGTACCCCTGGAAGGTCTTTCACCCGGCCACCACGGATCAATACGATCGAGTGTTCCTGAAGGTTGTGTCCTTCACCTGGGATATAGGCGTTCACCTCTTTACCATGTGACAAACGTACACGAGCTACTTTACGAAGAGCAGAGTTAGGCTTCTTCGGCGTCGTGGTGTACACCCGCGTACACACACCGCGTTTTTGAGGGCAAGCGTCCAAAGCAGGAGACTTTGATTTCCAAGTCACTCGCTCACGACCCTTACGTACTAATTGTGAAATAGTAGGCATGATATAAAAAATAAAAAATGGTTCGTCTTGAAAAACGGACTGCAAAAGTAGCCACTTTTCAGAACAAAGACAAACCAAAACACGTTTTTTTAGTTCCAATCAGGCATAAAGTAGCCAGAGTACCAAGCGATTACCCCATCAAGGTAAGGCAAAAGCCAGATAACTGTCACCGGGTTTAGTACCCACTTTATTGCCGCCTGCCGCAATGACTACATACTGTTTGCCATCGACCTGATAGACGCAGGGCGTCGCATAACCGGCAGCGGGAAGGGAGGTTTCCCACAGCAGTCGGCCTGTCTTTTTGTCGAAGGCCCGGAATTTCTCGTCTTTCGTAGCCGCAATGAAGAGTACGCCACCCGCCGTAACCGCAGGGCCTCCGTAGTTTTCCGTCCCCGTAGCAGGTATACCCTTCGCTTTTAAAGCCGCGTACTCACCCAGCGGTACTTTCCAGGCAATCTTTCCCGTATTGAGATCAATGGCATTCAGGGTGCCCCAGGGCGGTTTGATGCCCGGATAACCATCTTTCGTAGTAAAGCGACTGTATCCCGTCATTAGATAAGGTGGGGTCAAAGCCGAGGTTTTTGCTTCCACTTCCTTCTTCTCGGAGCCTTTCTTCAGAAGGAAAGCCACTAATTCGCTTCGATTGCTTTCGGAGAGGTGATTAAACGAAGGCATACCGCCCCGTCCCGTTTTTAGTAAAGTCGCCAGATCGCTGGGTTTGTACTTCGCCTCGACCTGATCAATCGCTGGAATCGAGCCATTGCCCTTACGATCCAGCCCGTGGCAGTTGGCACAGTTGCTGGCGTAGAGTTGTTGTCCGACGTTGCCCGTGGGTTTATTTTCCACCATGGTGACCGTCCAGGGCATTTCGTTGGCATTCACGTAGAGATACTGACTTTCCGGATCGAAAGCCGCTCCCCCCCATTCACCCCCGCCATCGAAGCCAGGAAACAGGACCGCTCCCTTCAGACTCGGTGGCTCCCACATCGTATTCGCTCCGTTTTTGAGCGTACGAAAACGTTCCAGAATTTCCGAATGATGTTCTTTCGAAAGATCAATGATGTCTTTTTCGTGAAACGCCTGTCGCATGAAGGGTTCGGGCCAGCTGGGCATGGGCTGCGTAGGCCAGGTCTGTTCACCCGCCAGTTCGGAGGCCATTGGTACCGACTTCTCCGGAATGGGATAAACGGGTTTTCCCGTAGCCCGATCCAGTACAAACACAAACCCGTGCTTGGTAATCTGAGCTACGGCTTCTACGAGCTGACCGTCCTTCTGGAAGGTTACCAAGTTTGGATTGGCTGGCAAGTCCCGATCCCAGAGATCATGGTGCACCGTTTGGTAATGCCAGATGCGTTTACCCGTTGCGGCATCCAAAGCAAGGATGCAGTTGGCAAAGAGGTTTTTCCCTTTCCGGTATCCCCCGTAAAAATCGTAGGTAGCCGAGCCGGTAGGGACGTAAACGATCCCCCGCTTTTCGTCCAGACTCATGCCCGCCCAGTTGTTAACGCCCCCAATGAAGGGAAGTTTCGCTTGTCTTGCCAGGTATCGTAGCCGAATTCACCGGGTTTAGGAATGGTATGGAAAATCCAGCGACGTTTGCCCGTACGTACATCATACGCCCGTACGTGACCAGGAGCCGCGTCTAATCCTTCCGACAGCCGCATCCCCATGATGATCACATCCTTGTAAATAATACCGGGTGTATTGGAAACGATAAAGAATGATTTTTGATCGTAGTCCAGATCTTCCTGCAAGTCAATCTTGCCCTGCGAGCCAAAGCTTTCTACGGGTTTGCCAGTACGGGCATCCAGACAAAACAGATTCGGTCCGGCAGAAACAAAAATGCGTTGGTCCTCACCCTCTTTCCAATACGTAACACCCCGGTTGGTTCCCGCCCAGGCATTTTCTCCCTTCCAGTAGTCCGAAAGATCGGTTCGCCAACGTTCTTTACCCGTCGCCCCAGCTACCGCCACGACATTGATATTCGCTGTAGTGAAGTAAAGCGTACCGTTAATGGCAATGGGCTGGCATTGCATCTGTCCGGGCTGTCCCGTATGGTATTCCCAGGCTAATTGAAGCTTGGAGACGTTTTCGGGCGTAATCTGGGTGAGGGACGAATACCGGGAAGCGTCAGCGTGACCGCCGTAGGTGTTCCATTCCGAATAGTCAGTACCAGGGTCGGTATGGTTAAAAAAGGAATAGCCAGGCCGAGCAACAGCAACCAGCGAGGAAAGCGATTCATACGCGTGTAGAGGCGGTGATAATTTGATAAGTGACTTCGAAGATACGCGTATTTTGAAAAATAGTTTGATGATTTAAAGTTTGAGAGCCTCTATTAAAAAACGAGGGTGTATAGATGCGTTCACCCATAATCTGGTAGAAAGCAAGTGGGACATCGCAAACGCTCATTTCATCCGAAACCCAAGTGGAATCATCCCCTCACAAAGACTACCATTCCCCGAATAAAAAGCCCTTACCGCTTGTGGAAAGGATTTTTGCCTGTAAACTTCGGAAGTTTAACGCGACTACGGATCTAAACATAAAATCGATGACTTTTTTCCTGGAAAATGAATCAGTGAAAGTATCCGTTCGGCAGAAAGGGGCCGAGCTGGTAAGCATATATAATAAGTCTACGCATCTGGAATATCTGTGGAGCGGCGATCCGGCCTACTGGGCCAAGCATTCTCCCATCTTATTCCCGATTGTAGGAGCATTGAAAGACAATCAGTATCTCTACGACGGAAAGTCGTATACGCTAAGTCGGCACGGGTTTGCCCGGGATATGGACTTTGAACTGGAACAGGAAAGCGAACATTCGCTAACCTTTTTGCTGAAAAGCAACGCTGATACGCAGGCCGTTTACCCTTTTGAGTTTCGCTTACGAATCAAGTATACGTTGCTGGAAAATGAACTCAGTGTACAGTATCAGGTAAGTAACCACGACTCAAAAGAAATGTTGTTCTCAGTAGGAGGACACCCGGCTTTCCGCGTACCACTCACGCCCGAAACGCAGTACACCGACTATTACCTGGAATTCAACGAAACCGAAGATTTCAACCGCTGGCCGTTGGCTGAGGGTGGACTGATTGATCGGGAACCTACGCCAGTAGCCGAGAACACCAATCGGATTGCCTTATCGCACGAACTGTTTGCTCAGGATGCTCTGGTTTTCAAACATCTGAAATCGACGTCGGTAATCTTGAAGTCTGATCATACGCCCTATCAGTTGTCGTTTGACTTTGGCGAGTTCCCCTACCTGGGTATCTGGGCAGCTCCGCAGGCTCCCTTTATCTGTATCGAACCCTGGTGCGGTATTGCCGACAGCGTCGATCACGATCAGCAACTGGCCACGAAGGAAGGGATTACCCGACTGGCGGCCGGGGAAGAATGCAAACGAACCTGGAGCGTAACCGTTTCCTAACGCAGAAACCAAAAGATGCCGACCCTGAGGTCGGCATCTTGTTTTACGGACGAAGCTTCAACTCTGGTCCCGCGATGTCCTCCCAGCGGTACAGATGAAACGTTCGATCTGTACTCATGACCACGAACAGACCGTGTTTGAAATCCTGGTTGAGTGGAACCGAAACCATGTCCGACCCATCGCTTTCCATGGCCCGCACGTCAATGGTTTTCAGGAGTTTGTGCTCGAAGGGGCGTTCCGGCGTTCCTTCCCGGCTGAAAATCTGGAAACGATTCGCTCCCTGATCGGACACGAGGATGTAACCCGTACTGTCCGTTAGCTCGTAAATCGAAATGCCTTCGTGATCCTGTTTGAAATTCTCGGTCGCAAACAAAGCCAGTTCTTCATTGCCTTTTTCCGGATCCGCATAGTACTGGCGAACGCCCTTGCCTTCGTCGGAATAGTACACGTAACCCAGCTTATCGTCCACGGCGATGGATTCGATTTCTTTCAGTCCACTGTACGTTCCGAATTTCCGGACCAGGGTGGCTTTGATGTGCCCCGTTCCGTCGTCGTCAAGGCGATACTGCCAGAGATACCCGCCCGTCGTCGGACCCGTTTTTCGGCCCACAATGGCGTAGATCACGCCCTGCTTGTTTTTGTACATCGAAATACCCATCAGATCGCGGTAATCGGGCTGGGTTTCGCCTTCGAAAACGGGAATGCCGCCGTTATCTAAGGGCTTCATTTCCGGTAAGGAAAAAATCCGCAGCTTGTGCGTCATGCGTTCGGTGGTGACGGCAATATCCGTAGCCTTTTCGTTCAGCATCAATCCATACTCAATGTCAACATTATTGGGACGTTGCAGACCGCCAACTTTCTGCTGAATTTTTCCCTGAAGATTGAATACGTACAGGCCACCATCGGCGTCTTTGTCCGTACCAATGATCAGACTTTTCGCCGGGTCCTGCGGGTTAATCCATACCGCCGGATCATCGGAATCGTGGGCTACTTTTTCCGTTACATATAAGGGCTTTACCGCCTGACGGGAGGTTTTGGGCCGTTGACAGCTCGCCAGCAAGGCCAGACTCGCTACTAGTAGACTACTCGTTTTCAGAAACATACGCGATGAATGGATACAAAAAGTCCCCAGGAAAGACGAGGCTAACCTGGGGACTGGTAAAAACTTACTTCGTACCGAAGGCTCCGATGTAAGAAGCCGGTTCGGGGGATGTATAGGTAACGCCGTTGACGCTTAGACCGCTTTTGTACAAACGGGTAAAGTCCGTTTTGCCTTTACCCAGGGCCGGAGAACCCGCCTGCAGGTGGAAATCCCAGGAGGTCGTGTACGCGGCATTCAGGCTAGCCGTGGAGAGCGGATAGTTCACGAGCTTCGGATCGTTATCCCCCGCTTTGGTACCCAGAATGTCGTTCGTACCTTTTACAATTTCCGTCGAAGGCTGGAATTGATCGACACCCGTTTGCGTGTAGCCGTAGTAGTAATTGTTGGCAATCACCGAACGCGTATCTTCCGGAGCCCCTTTGTCGCGTTTGATGCCGAAACGGTCATTCACAAGCAGGTTATTGTACACGTCGGCCCGAACCGTTTTTTCCAGCCAGATTGAACCGCCTTTAATCGTGGGTCGTCTCCAGCCCGCGTTCACGATGGTGTTGTTGTAGGCGATTACGTATGCTTGCGGTGTTTTATCGCCCCCGTTGGAAAGTTTCAGGGCATTGGTGTTGGGACTGTAAATCAGGTTAAACGCGATTTCTGCCTGTACACCCGATTTGATGTTGATGGCTTCGCCGCCCGAAACGCCCGTCGTGTGGAACGTGTTGTTGGTGATGAGTACCTTACCACCTTCCAGGTAAAAGCCGTCTTCGTTGAAGTTACGAATGATGCTATTCGTGACGACCACTTTGGAGGCCGTGTTCGACGTATACAGTACGGGGACGTGTTCGCCCGCTGCCGCTTTGTACAACTGGGCTTTCACCGAAGGCGACTCTTCGGTAGTCACGGCTCCACCGTATTCCAGAATTGTATTTTTCAGTACCAGTTCCGTGCTCGCAGGACCGGCGATAAGTCCGCCCCAGAGGTTACCGAATAGATTGGCGGAGGTTTTCCAGGCATCGGGAACGGTGAATTTCACTGGATTTTCGGCGGTACCTAAGCTGTACAGATTACCCCGAATGAGAATCTCGGGTTTCACGATGGAATCGCTCATCAAAACAGTAACGCCTTCTTCAATCGTCAGGGATTTGCCTTCGGGAACTTGCAGGTGACCCGTCACTTTATAGGTGTTCCCTTTTTTCCAGATTCCTTCTACGTTACCCGTTACGCTGGTTTCCGTAGGAGCGGGCGTTACCTGCGTGTCTTCTGAATTTTTACTACAACTGGTTAACAGAGCCATGGCGAGGCCAGCGGCAACAAACAGCTTGTTCATGATGGTTTTGATTTGAAAGATTTTGGAAAGACTGAATGCTAGAGTTTGAAGCGTAATCCGAGTAAATAGCTGCGTTGATAGTAGTCCCGCCGGATGAGGGTTTTGCCCGCTTCGGTTTGATGCGGCAGGCCCTGATTAACCGCTTCGGTGTTTTTAATGTACACTTCCAGCGGCGTGTTGAGCAGGTTATTTGCTTTAGCGAACAGCACCAGTTTCGATCCAATGGCTTTTTCGAGCGAAGCATCCATTTGCAGAAAGCCCTTTTGCCAGAGATCATTATCCAGGAATTGCGAAACGGTATTGATTCGCTCACCCGTGTAGCTTCCCGCCAGCTGAGCATCCCATCCGCGATTTTTGTACAGGACGGTCAGGTTGGCAATGTGAGCCGACTGGCCGTAGAGCGGACGCGTCTGATCGACGTACCGGGGTTCTAAATCGCCGTTTTCATTTCGAATACGCATGAATTTGGCCGAGGTAATCCGGGAAAGCGTATAGGTATAGTTCGCCTTGATACCAAACTGGCGGAAATACCGGATGTAATCCAGTTCAAGCCCGGTATTATGAGCATTGCCAAAGTTACCCGGCGTATAAATGATCGACTGGCCACGAACCGGATCCCGCTGAAGCGTATACTCGATAGGGTTTTGGATGTACTTGTAAAACAGGCCCACCATGAACTGATCCGTTGCATTCGGGAAATGCTCGTACCGCACGTCGATGTTGTCGGCAATGGCCCGTTTCAAATCCGGATTTCCGCGTTCCTGATATTCTTCCAGAACCACGTTATAGGGAACAATTTCGAAATAGCCCGGACGGTTGAGGGAGCGGAAGTACGAAGCCCGCCAGTTCGTTTGGGCGTTCGACTTGTACTTCACATGCAGACTGGGAAGTACGTCCGTGTACACCTGATTTCCCGTCGGACGGTCTTCGCCGATCTGGTTTTTTAATTCGTAACCCTGATTGGTATGTTCCACCCGTACTCCCCCCAGAATTTCCCAGTTCAGGGGCGTTACTTTCGCCTGTACATAACCAGAAGTTGTGTTTTCGGAAGCATCATAAGTTAAGGCACTGCCTACGGAGCCACGGGGGTTCTGAATGGTCCAGTTGATCTGGTCGTAGGATGTGAAATCTTCTTCGTACACGCCCAGCAAGTTGCTGGGACGAAGCTGGTAGTTATTGTAAAAATTACTACGGTCTTTCGTGCGGTATAAACCGCCCGCTTTCCACTCGACGGGCGTATTTCCGAAACGGGAGCGATACGTAAGGTTGAGATACCCCGCCAGATCCGTATCCGAGTTATGTTCCCAGCGGCGGTAGGCATCCTGCACGGTCGTGCGTCTTTCCGTAAAATTTTTCCGTTCACCCAGTAAAGGAATCTGCGTTTGATCGGGCTGTTGATTTTGGGCGGTGGAGTATACGGCGGACCAGTCGATGTCGAACGAGTCACTCAACTGATGTTTTCCCTGTAGGGTATTTGTGAAAATCTGTTGACGCGTAACCCGGCTTCGGGTCGAATAGCCAAGCGTGGCATTACCCGCTTCCGGATCGTAACCGCCAATGGTTAACTGCGTGGATTTTACATTCCGAATCTGACTGTTTGTTAAATGAATCAGGGCCGTATAAAGCGAAACCTTATTCCGCCCATTCAGGCGATAGTCCACCTTGGTATGCAAACCGTACCGCTGCTGTTGTTCGGAATACTGCCGCTCGTTCAGCTTGGTGAGCGTCACGCCGCGTTGCGTATCCACCGTTTCGGAATCGAAGAACAAGCTGTTACTGCCCCGATACGTATTCTGATAACTTCCGGCGATGATGATGCCGAGCTTTTGATTCAGAAACCGATCTCCCCAGGAGAACCCGCCCAGCAAATTCGGCGGCGGTGACTGCCTGGTATACGTCGAGGTAACTTTTGAAAAGTCTGCGGCAGTGGCGTTGTACTGATTGCCTTTTAATTCATAGGGCGATTTCAGGTTTACCGATTTCCAGTCGTAACTCAGGAAGGGTCGATTCATGAATAACTCGCTGTAACCCGTCGAAATATGGGCCGTCAGCACCCGCTGGCTGGGAGCGTCTTTCATAACCAGATTGACGGCCCCGCCAATCGCATCACCTTCCATACTCGGTGTGAGGGCTTTGTATACTTCCAGACGGTCGAGCAGATCCGAAGGAAAAATATCGAGGGGTACGTAGCGGTAGCGGTTATCCGGACTCGGAATCTTCACGCCATTCACCAGCGTATAGTTATACCGCTTGTCCATGCCCCGGACAATGGCGTATTGCCCGTCGCCGTTGCTGTTCCGCTCCACCGATACGCCCGAAACCCGCTGGATGACATTCGCAACCGTGAGGTCGGGGGAGAGTTGAATGGCTCGCCCGGAGACGATATTCAGCACCTGATCCGCGGAGCGTTCGAGATGACGGGCCGTTTGGTCGCTCGCTCCTTCGCGTCCCGTTCGAACGATTACTTCCTGTAAATTCTGTTTTTCCGAAGGTGTTAAAACGGTATCGAAAGTGAGCGTTTCATTTTCAGAAATACGAATTTCTTTGGTAATGGTTTGGTAGGTAATAAAACTAATGGTAAGCTGATACGTTCCGGCGGGGATATTTTTAAGTGTATAACTTCCATCCAGGCCCGATACGTCATGAAAAGAAGTATTTACTAAGCGAACAACGGCTCCGGTTACGGGTTCGCCGGAAGCCAGTTCCGTAACCTTTCCCCGAATCGTTCCTGCCCAGGAAGAAAACGAACAAAGCGTAATAAAAAGTAGAAAACGATACATCTGTCCCATCGAATGCCTGCTGAATAACGAAGCGAAAACCAACCGGAGAATACGAAGCCTGAAAGACCCGTTTTTCGGTTGGCGATACGAAGGTGGACGATGAAAAATCCATAGTCAAGCAATGGAGCAAGGGCTGAAGTCAAGGCAGAATATCAGGCCGTTAGCACAAAAGCAACAGTGTTAACAAAGTGAGCATAATTTATTGAAATTCAGTAGTTTAATGCGTTACAAAACCGCCATTAAGTTTCTATTACGCCAATATTACCAAACTGTTAAGCCACTTAAAGAGACTGAACGAAGGCCGTCAGGCTCTCGCCCGACTCCAGATTGAGTTTTTTACGTAACCGGTATCGCGTCACCCGAAGGCTATCCGGCGAAATGCCCAGTAAGGTTGAAATGTCGGCGGAGGTCAAATTCATTTTTAATAATGCAATCAATCGTAGATCCGAGGTCGATAATTGATCCGAATACGTTCGTAATTTTTCAAAAAAAGAGTGATGAACCTGTTCAAACGTACTGCTAAACTCCAGCCAGTATTGATCATGACTAAAACTGTCATTGATCTGCTGAACAATTTTCTTGATTTGCTTTTTATGATCTCGTTTATCGTCCTTGATTAATTTTTCAAGACTGGTTTTTAGCTGTTCTAAGGATTCATTTTTCTGAATAATGTGTAGAATATGAGTCGATAATTCTTTCGAACGCGTCGCTAATTCATGCTTTAATTGTTCTTCTTCCAGTTGCTTATTGCGTAGTTCCGAAAGCATGAGTTCGTGCTGGGTTTCGTAGACCAGCTGATTCTGTCGGCTCAGGGTTTGTTCGTTGCGAACCTTTAGCTTCTGCCGATTGTAGGCCAGGGTGACGATGCCCACCAGCAGGAGTAATACCAGTACAGCCGCTGCCGTTACGAGCTGGTTGAATTGCCGTTCGTCGGTCAGCTTCTCGATTTCCCGGTTCTTTTTTTCCGTATCGAAAAGGGCCTGCGTCAGTACCAGTTGCTGACTGCTTTCCTGCGAATAAATCTCCGCTTCAAACGCCCGGCTCAGAGCGACGTAGTGGTAGGCACTGTCATGCTGCCCCATCAGTTGATAGGCCTTACCGATGTCGTTGCTGGTGCCGCTGAGGAAATGCCGTTCGTGGGTTGTCAGGGCTAGCTCGTACGCCTGCCGACTGTACATGAGGCTTGCTTTCGGGTGACCGGTTTTTCGTAACACATCACCCAGATTATTAAGAATTTCAATACGCAGTAGCGAATCTTTCGTTTGCAGATTAACCTTCAGGGCTCGCTGGAAGTATACCTGGGCCGAATCGTACCGGGCCAGATCTTCAAAAATGCTACCCATGTTTTCGTAGATTTTCGCTGTTCCTTCCTGATTGTTGGCGGCTACGTACTGCTGCAAAGCTTTTCGCTGAAAGTAAAAGGCACTGTCATACCGTTGCCGTTTTTCGTACAGATGGCCGATGTTGCCGTAGGTTTGGGCTACTCCCGAAGCGTGCGAGGTCTTTCGGAATAGAGCCAGAGCCTGTTCGTACTCCTGCCGGGCCTGATTGGGCTGCTTGCTGTAATAGTACAGCTCGCCCAGGGCGTTGTGGGTTTCTGCCAGTAGGGTTTGCTCGCCAAGTTGTTCAAATTTCTTAGCTGCTTCCGAGTAATATTCCAGGGCTTGCGGATACTGTCCGGCATGAAAAAACAGACGGCCCAACGTTTGCAGAGCTTTAGCCGCAATCAGGGGCTGATTGGATTCGAGGGCTAAGGCGTATTGTTGCTTGGTACGGTAAACCAGCGAATCGGAATTGCTGGGTTGGGGCGGCAGGCTTTCGCCCGTATGGGGAAGTAAAGTCCAGAAAATCAGTAGCAGGCAGGCTCGAAATACAGTCAGAATCATCAGATTTCAGCTCGTTTGAACCTGGAAGTTAGGGCTTTTTCAAACGCTGATCGCATTATGAAATTGTTAACAACCTAGTAGCAGGTAAATCAGGAAGCTGGTAATGAAAAGAGAGCAACTCAGGATTTTTGAATAAATAATAAAGAATTTGTCTATTTAATTTGTTTTATATTGGAATATTGCTCACTTTTGGTTCAGGATTTGAATAAAAAAACAAAACATCTGGTTCCGCCTTTATCCAAACACGAACGCGTATGCAAAAGATTTTGGTTCGTACCAAGGAAGATTACCTCCGCCACATCTTAGCGACCAGTCTTCAGCACGAGGAAGAAAGCCCAGGGTGTTCGGTCCCGGAATGGCTGCCCATTCCCAAGCCGGAACATTACCCGTGCATCGCCATTACGTCTGATCCGGTACGGGAGGGTACGGCTCTGTTCTTTGAAGTAGAGCTGATTTATTTTACGGATTTTTTACATCAAAACTGATGGATGAACAATTACCTGAGTGTTTCTCGTTGGAATGCCATGAAAACGAAACGTACTGATTTGCCCCGGAAGCATCGGTACGTTTTACTTTTTTACCCCCAGGAGTAGGAAGAATGACCCGGAAGCCCGTAGGTTTACCCCTGAAACCTAGTAATCCATCTGACTTCCATGGACGAATTACGTTATCCCATCGGTCCTTTTACTTACGAAGGCCCCTACACGCCCGAACAGCGTACGCAACTGATCAACAATCTGGCTCTGATTCCGGGTCAATATCAACAAGCCGTCGAAGGATTATCCGAAGATTTACTGGAGATTCCCTATCGTGAAGGGGGATGGACCATCCGTCAGGTCGTACATCACGTAGCCGATAGTCACATGAACGGGTATATCCGTACGAAACTTGCCCTGACGGAAGCTAATCCGACGATTAAACCTTACGAAGAAGCCCGCTGGGCGGAGCTGGGCGATACCTTTCATACGCCCATTCAGGAATCGCTGAATTTACTACAACATCTACACGTTCGCTGGACGAATGTCTTCCGGGCCATGCAGGAAGCCGATTACCAGAAAACTTTTTTCCATCCGGGTTCACAACAATCCGTGACGCTGGACTACCAGTTAGGTAACTACGACTGGCATAGTCGGCATCATCTGGCTCATATTACAAGTCTGCGGGAGCGGATGGGTTGGTGAAATACAAAAACTTTTCAACATTAAAAACCTTTGTATCGTATAGGAAGAGTATTGAAGAATTCCCTACCAGGATCGCATGTGAACGGTTAAGAACACCATACGTTAGGTGACGTATGGTGTTTTGATACCTGAGATCAATGATGGTATATATTCATATCAAATTTGTCCCTTTAATATTCATAAAAAAAGTAGATTTAATACGAATTCAAATTCTTGCTTTTAATACGCTCTGGTTGTAGGAAATAATTTGTTTTAAATAAATAAAGGAAACCTTAGTTCAATACGCTTTTAGCTATAAATAAAGTTTTTATCAGCAAACCGAGAGGTAGTATAAGGGATTAGATACGATCGGCAATTGACATAGGTATAATCTGGTTAGTAACGCCACCCTTATCTACCAGAATTGCTTCACCGCTTTTAATACCATTCGCTCCCGTGAAAAGTCCCAGTACCGCATCTGCAATTTCCGAAGCAGGTACGATCGCACCGCTTGGATTAATACTTGCTCCAAAGGCGGCTTTAGCTTCGACGTCATGGCCATTAAGACGATCAGCCATAGGCGTATCCGTCACCCAGGGACATACCGCATATACCTGAACGTTCTTGTCTGCACACGAGGCTGCAACGGATTGTGTAATGCTCAACACCGCCGATTTACTGGCTCCGTAAACCACTGCCACGGGTAAAGGCATGGTAGTGCCTACAAACGAGGCGGTGTTTACCACTACACCGCTTCCCTGCTTTACCATTTCAGGCAAAACATGCTTGATACACAGGATGACGCCTTTTATATTCGCTGAAAGAACTTCGTCAATTACTTCCTCGGTATTGATTTCCAACGGACCTAATACTCCTTCTGTACCGGCATTGTTGAACAGGAAATCGACTCTTCCGTAGGCCTGCAACGTGCTGTCGACTAGATTTTTTACATCTTTTTCCAGACCTACATCGGTTGACACAAAGAATGCCTCGCCTCCAGAGCTATGGATTTGTTTTACTACCTCAGCTCCGCGTTCCGTATTACGACCCGCCACCACGACTTTTACGCCTTTGCTTGCTACTAACAGGCAAACTTCTCTGCCTATGCCGGCGGTACCTCCAGTGATAATCGCTACTTTTTTGTTCATAATTTTATGATTGTTTTCAGTAGCAAACATAAAAAATAACTCGACATAGGGAATACAATGAAAGACAATAAGATAAAATAAAAGACAGCGTATATACCGTTGAGTATTGAGATATTAGTAATGAACATGGCTTGTTTTATGAATTAAAATTGATTATTGATAAGTGTTTTATTTCTCTCTTTAAACGACAGGTTTAGTGAGCAGGTTATACTAAAATCTATCCCGGCAAATGCATTAGTGGTTTAAAAGGGATCAATTGGTTTTGAGTTTAACCGCAAAGAAGTTATTTAAAAGTAGCGGAACTAGAATAAAACTTTTGAAAAGTCGATTAGACGTATTCGCTTGTGATACACTTCCGGATGAGAATGAAGGTAGGATGTTTTTAAATTATGGAATCCTTTTGTAAACTACAGGAAGAGAGTACCCTAGTTAATGAAGGATAAGGTTAAACAGATTTACTGGCTGGGAAGAATTTGGTCTATTTCGTTAGTCACTTGAAATAAATACGTAAAGAAATCCCTCATGCAACCCTGTCAGAGAGTCTGGCATCTGCGAACAAACGAACGACTTAACAAACATGAAACTCCTCACCTGTCTCTTACTTATGGTGAGTCTGGCAACGGTTGAAAGCCTGGCTCAGAGTAAAACCCCGGAAAGTGTGATTCGTATGCAAACCTTGCTCAGGCAAGCCTCCGATACGGCAAATATCCAATTGCCCGAAAAGCAGTATGCGGTGCAGATTAACCAGTGGATCATTCCTCTGGATGAAACGACGTTAATGGACTGGAAAAAGCAGGATGGAGTGTATGCCGTACAGTTTTTTCTGCAAAAAGGAACAGCCATTACCTCGCAACACGACCCAAGCTTTCGCCGGGCTTATGGCGAAGTGAAGTTGTCTTCCAAACAAGCCTGTCAGGAATTCATCCGTCTGTTTGATGGGTTACGGGTGCAGAGAAAACGATCCTAATAACGTTCAGGAGATACGATTTTATCCACGCAGATGCTTCTTAACTTTTTCAGAAAGTGAGCAAAGCATTATCAAAAAAAAGCTCTTCGGTATGAAGAGCTTTTTTTGATGCAATAGAAGTGATTAAGCCAACTCCATCTTCAAAAACTTCGCCGTGTGGCTGCCTTTTACCTGGGCAACCACTTCGGGTGTACCTTCGGCAATGATCTTGCCACCGCCGTTACCGCCTTCAGGACCCAGGTCAATTACCCAGTCGGAGACTTTAATCACGTCAAGATTATGCTCGATGATGAGTACCGTATTACCCTTGTCCACGAGCTTTTGCAGAACGTTCAACAGGTGTTCAATATCCTGGAAATGCAAACCCGTGGTTGGTTCGTCGAGGATATACAGCGTCTTGCCCGTATCTTTTTTCGAGAGCTCTTCGGCCAGTTTCACTCGCTGGGCTTCGCCACCCGACAGCGTCGTCGCCTGCTGGCCGAGCGTCAGGTAACCCAGGCCTACTTCTTTCAACGTCTGTACTTTGCGTAGAATTTTAGGCTGATTTTCAAAAAAATCAACGGCCTGCTCGACGGTCATATCCAGCACGTCCGAAATGGATTTTCCCTTGAAGCGTACCTCCAGCGTTTCGCGGTTGAAGCGTTTGCCTTTACACACTTCGCAGGGGACGTACACATCTGGTAAAAACTCCATTTCAATTTTCTTCATCCCGGCTCCTTCGCACCCTTCGCAGCGACCGCCCTTGACGTTGAAGCTGAAACGACCCGCCTTGTACCCGCGAATTTTTGCTTCGGGTAATTCTGAAAACAGGGTACGGATGTCGCTGAACATCCCCGTGTAAGTTGCCGGGTTCGAACGCGCGTCCGACCAATCGGTGACTGATCGACTTCAATCACTTTATCCAGATGCTCCAGACCTTCGACGGCCTTGTAAGGCATCGGCTCGCGTTTGGAGCGATAAAAGTGGTGATTCAGAATCGGGAACAAGGTTTCATGAATGAGCGTGCTCTTGCCCGAACCCGATACCCCCGTAATCGAAACCATGGTGCCGAGCGGCAGCTTCAGGGTTACGTTTTTCAGGTTGTTGCCATTGGCTCCCGCAATTTTCAGCGTTTTGCCATTGCCTTTGCGACGTTCGGCGGGAATCTGAATGGTACGACGACCGCTGAGGTAATCGGAAGTCGTCGATCGGTTTTCGAGAAATTGCTGGGGTGTCCCGTGACCCACGACCGAACCGCCGTGACGACCCGCTCCCGGACCAATGTCCACCAGAAAATCCGATTCGAGCATCATGTCTTTATCGTGCTCAACGACCAGTACCGTATTACCCAAATCCCGTAAATCTTTGAGCGACTGAATCAGTTTGACGTTATCACGCTGGTGCAGACCGATGCTCGGTTCGTCCATGATATACAGAACGCCGACCAGCTGCGTACCAATCTGGGTAGCCAGACGAATCCGCTGGGCTTCACCACCCGACAGACTCCGCAGGGGCCGATTGAGCGTCAGATAATCCAGACCAATATTGAGCAGAAAGCCAATCCGCTTCCGGATTTCTTTCAGTACTTCTTTTCCAATCACCCGTTGCCGATCGCTCAGGCGATCTTCCAGACCAATCGTCCAGGAAGCCAGCTCCGAAATCTGCATGTTCGCCAGCTCGGCAATATTCTTATTGTCAATCTTGAACCAAAGGGCTTCTTTTTTCAGACGGGCCCCCTGACATTCCGGACAGGCTTTGATGACCATGAAATCCTTCAGCCAGTCCTGAATCTTATCCGATCCGCTTTCCTGTTGACGTTTCAGGAAGTTGATGATGCCTTCGTACTTGGTATTCCACTCCGTACCCTCGTATTTTTTCGACGGTACCGGAACGGGTTCGTCCGAGCCGTACATCATCATTTCCATCGCTTCGGGCGGAAACTTTTCAATCGGCGTCGTCAGACTCACCTTGAAGGGTTTGAGCAGAACTTCCAGTTGCTTGAAAATCCAGAGTTCGCGGTACTCGCCAATGGGAGCGATGGCCCCCCGGCTGATACTCAATTTCTTATCCGGAATAATGGAATCAATCGTAATCTCTTCAATGACACCCAAACCTTGACAGGTGGGGCACCAGCCGTAGGGCGAGTTGAACGAAAACGCATTGGGGGCGGGCTCGTCGTAACTGATTCCTGACACGGGGTCCATCAGGTTTTTGGAAAACCAGCGGGTCTGGTCCTGATCGTCCTGCAACAGCATTAGGCCTTTACCCATTTGCAGGGCTTTCCCGACGGACTGACTCAGGCGGAAACGATCGTCGTTTTTAGGAATGAGCCGATCGATTACTACTTCAATGTCGTGAATTTTGAAGCGGTCGAGCTGCATCTTCGGAACAATGTCCTGAATCTCACCATCGACCCGCACTTTCGTATAGCCTTGTTTGGCGATCTGTACGAAGAGTTCGCGGTAATGTCCTTTCCGGCCCCGTACAATCGGAGCGAGTAAAATCGTTTTCCGGTTGTCGTAATCCTTCAAAATCTGATCAATGACCTGATCCTGCGAAAACTGAACCATTTTATCACCCGTTACGTAGCTGTAGGCCTCACTCGCCCGGGCGTAAAGCAAACGCAAAAAGTCATAGATTTCGGTAGTGGTTCCTACCGTAGAACGGGGGTTCTTGGACGTCGTTTTCTGCTCAATGGAAATGACGGGCGAAAGACCTTCAATTTTATCGACATCCGGCCGTTCCATTGAACCAATGAAGCCCCGGGCATAGGCCGAAAAGCTTTCCATGTAGCGTCGCTGCCCTTCTGCGTAGATGGTATCAAACGCCAGCGACGATTTTCCCGAACCGCTGATGCCAGTAATGACGACCAGCTTGTTGCGGGGAATGGTTAAATCAACGTTTTTGAGATTGTGCTCACGGGCACCTAAAATTTCAATGAGTTCCTGACCGGCGGGCTCGGTGGATATGGTGGGAAGCTTCGTTTCTGCCATGAGTTTGTAACAACGTAAAAACAAGTAAAGTTACCGCTTTTGACTTTTTTTTCAGTGGATAAAAAGAAACCGATGCCATGAAACGAATACCTTCGTAGGTTCTTAAAATTTTTTATTATCTAAACGAGTCTAAGTCGCTGTTTTTTCGCTTAGCTACGTAAGGATAAGCCGTTAACGAACAGAACCGCTGCATCTATAGGCTACTATGAAACACCTCTTTGTACCCATTTTGGGCTGCTTTTTAAGTCTGTCTAGTCTTGCTCAACAAGCCCCCAAGCCCTACGGAGCCTTACCTTCCGCTCGCCAGTTGAAGTGGCACGATACAGAAATGTACTGCATTGTACACTTTACGCCTACAACGTTTGAAGACAAGGAGTGGGGGTACGGTGATGCCGATCCGAAGACGTTTAATCCCTCGAATTTTAGTGCGGAACAAATCGTAAAATCGGCCAAAGCAGGCGGATTTCGGGGCATTGTATTCGTCGCCAAACACCACGATGGTTTCTGCCTCTGGCCGACCAAAACCACTGACTACAACATCAGTAAAAGTCCCTTCCGCAACGGAAAAGGCGATATGGTGAAGGAAATGGTGGACGCCTGCCGGAAAAACGGTATGAAAATTGGCCTGTACTGCTCGCCCTGGGACCGTAACAGTGCAGCCTATGGAACCGATAAATACCTGCCCATTTATCAGGCCCAGCTCAAGGAATTGTACACGCAATACGGTGAGTTGTTTATGTCCTGGCATGATGGTGCCAACGGCGGCGATGGCTACTACGGTGGGGCCCGCGAATCCCGGAAAATCAATAATCTGACGTATTACGACTGGGACAACACCTGGCAGATTACCCGGAAACTACAACCCAATGCCAACATTTTCAGTGATATAGGCTGGGACGTCCGCTGGGTAGGCAATGAAAAGGGTTTCGCCAACGAAACTTCCTGGGCAACTTTTACGCCTACGGCGGCGGATGGGAAAAGCAAAGGCGTACCCGGCAACGCCAATGACTACGACGCTCCGACGGGTACACGAAACGGAGAGAAATGGATTCCGGCGGAGTGTGACGTACCCCTGCGACCGGGCTGGTTTTATCACGCGAGTCAGGATGGGAAGTCTAAATCTCCGCAGCAGTTGCTGGAGCTGTACTACAAAAGTGTGGGTCGCGGAGCCGCGTTTGATCTGGGTCTCTCGCCTGATAAACGCGGTCAGTTACACGGAGACGACGTGGCCATTCTGAAAAGTTTCGGTGAAATTCTGAAGAAGACTTTTAGCAAAAACTGGGCCAATACGGCTCAGGTAACGGCTACGGGTGGCCGGGGCTTTGCGGTAAAAACCATGCTCGACAACAATCGCCAGACGTATTGGGCCAGTAAGGACGACGTAACGACGCCGGAACTGGTCCTGAGCTGGTCGAAGCCCGTTTCGTTTAATGTGCTGAGTATTCGGGAGGCCATTGCTTTAGGCCAGCGAATCGAGGAGTTTGCTCTGGACGTCTGGGAAAACGGGGATTGGAAAGAAATCCACCAGGGAACCAGCGTGGGAGCCTTGCGGCTGGTACGTTTGCCGAAGTATCATACTACGGAAAAAATCCGCGTTCGGATTACGAAATCGCCCGTGGCGGTGACGATCAGCGAATTGGGTGTCTATACGGAACCTGAGCAATTACTCGCTCCGGTCGTTCGCCGGGATCAGAAAGGAACCGTGACGATCAGTTCGCCCGTATCCGTTCGGGAAATTCGGTATACGCTGGATGGGTCGGAGCCGAAAGCGACTTCGCCCTTGTATAGTGAAGCGTTTGCGTTACCCCAGGCAGCTACGGTGAAAGCACGGGCGTTCGGCGAGGCCCAGAGCGGTCCGGTAACGACGGTGGATTTTGATATGCCTTCCACCAAATGGAACATTGATCAGAAAGCGGATAAGGCTATCGATGGAGATCCAACGACGGTATGGACTTCGGCCAAAGATGCTTCCTATCCGCATACGCTCACGCTTGATTTAGGCGAAACGCTCGGACTGAAAGGCTTTACGTACACTCCCGACGCTTCGGATCACCGCAGCGGTACGGTTTACAAATACCGGGTGTACGTATCAACGGATGGAGAAAACTGGGGACAACCTGTTGCGGAGGGACAATTCGACAACATTCAGAATAATCCGCTCGAACAACGCGTACGCTTTAAGCAAACGGTGTCGGGACAATTCCTGCGGTTTGTAGCCGTAGAGTCTACGAATGGAAAGGAAACCTGGGCTCGCGTGGCCGAGCTGGGCGTGATTACCAAATAAGTCATCCGGACAAATCCGTTGCGGCTTCGAGTTAAAATCGAAGTTTCCGCACTATATCAACTGAAAACGCTACACTGAAAAATAGTCAAGAAACACATGAATCGTAGAGATTTTATTCAACAGTCGGCCCTGGCAGGTGCGGGGATGATGCTTCCGTTTACGGGTAAGGCAGCGGCTGCTTTCCCGGAAGTACGGATTGCGGCCAACAAACGCAATTTTACCAGCAAAGCCGTCGAAGCCACCATCCAGCGAGTACAGAAAATGATCGGGGATGAGGAGCTGGCCTGGCTGTTTGGCAACTGCTTCCCCAATACCCTCGATACCACGGTTCATTACAGCGAAAAAGGCGGCAAACCCGATACCTTCGTGATTACGGGCGATATCGATGCGATGTGGCTACGCGACAGTACGGCTCAGGTATGGCCGTATCTCTCGCTGGTAAAAGACGATGAGCCGCTGCGGAAACTGATCGAAGGGGTGGTTCGTCGCCAGACTAAGTGTATCCTGATTGATCCGTATGCGAATGCCTTCTACAACGGTCCTGGCCACAGCGAGTGGTATTCGGATAACACGAAGATGAAGCCCGAACTGCACGAACGGAAGTGGGAAATCGATTCCCTGTGCTACCCGGTTCGGCTGGCGTATGGGTACTGGAAAACGACGGGCGATACGAGTCCGTTTGATGCGGATTGGAAACAGTCCATCCGGATGATTATCCAGACGTTCCGTGAACAGCAGCGGAAAGAAAATCGCGGTCCGTATACCTTCACCCGTAAAACGGCCTGGGCTACGGATACCGTTCCCGGCAATGGCTACGGCAACCCGACCAAACCCGTAGGGTTGATCACGAGTATCTTCCGTCCTTCGGATGATGCCACGATTTATCCGTTCCTGGTACCATCGAATTTCTTTGCTGTAGCGATTTTGAAACAAGCAGCGGAAATCAGTCAGAAAATTGGTGACTCGGCTCTAGCAACGGAGTGTAAAACGCTGGCGACGGAAGTGGAGCAGGCGTTGAAGAAATACGCCATTGTAGAGCACCCGAAGTTCGGTAAAGTATTTCCGTTTGAAGTAGACGGCTTTGGCAATGCTCTGTTTATGGACGATGCCAATGTACCGAGTCTGCTGGCTCTGCCGTACCTGGATTCTGTATCGGTGAAAGACCCGATTTATCAGAATACACGAAAACTAATTTTGAGCGATTCCAACCCGTATTTCTCGAAAGGAAAAGCGGGCGAGGGAATCGGTAGTCCGCACACGCTGGTGGACAGCATCTGGCCGATTGCGGTTACCATGCGGGCGTTGACTTCCCAAAGCGACGCGGAAATCCGGGCTCAGCTGAAGCAACAGAAGATGACGCACGCGGGTACGGGCTTCATGCACGAATCGTTCAACAAAGACGACGCGAATAACTTCACCCGTAAATGGTTTGCCTGGTCAAATACGCTCTTCGGTGAATTGGTACTGAAAGTGGCGAATGAGCGGCCAGCGATTTTGAAGGGAGTTTTGTAGCCTTTCCTGGGTCGGGTTGGGCCATGGGTGGTACCCATGGTTAATCACGTTAAACCCCTTCGGGGTTGGGATTTCCCAACCCGAAGGGGTTTAACGTGATTAACCCCGTATGAAATGCGGGGAACTAATACCCGGTTTCGTTGGTGTACTCCTCCCCGGGTGTAACCCGGGGCTATTCAAATTGAACTCCTTCGGAGTTGGGTATTTACCGAATGGTAATTGAAACAGCTTTTAACCCTCTTAACATTGCTCTTATGGATCATTCTTCTGTATATGAGCACCTTTACCCAGATTTTATATCAGATTGTCTTCAGTACCAAACATCGTGAACCGACGCTGACGCAGGAGAATCGACCGTTGCTATTCCGCTATTTCTGGGGCATTCTTCAACGGAAGAAATGTCGTTTATACCGAATCAATGGAGTAGAGGACCATGTACATATCCTAACGCACATCCACCCTTCTGTAGCTCTGGCTGATTTGGTTAAAAGTCTCAAGCTGGCTAGTTCGGAGTACATCAAAGAGCAAAACCTGTTTAGAGACTTCCGGGGCTGGCAGGTTGGATACGGAGCATTTACGTATTCGCAAAAAGAGAAAGAGGTGTTGATCGCCTACGTGAAGAATCAGGAGGAGCACCACCGCTTGAAGACCTTTCCCGATGAACTCCGGGACTTACTCCAGGAACACGGCATTGCATTCGACGAAAGATACTTGTTATAACTCCGGAGGAGTTCAACATCCTTAGCCCCGGGTACAACCCGGGGAATCGGGCAAGATTTAATACTTAATCCGCACCCGAATCGTATGCGGAGCGGGCTGATTCCCACCAAAGTACAATCCCGTTTTGTAAGCAAACTTCTTGTTGTGATTGAATCGTACGGGCTCACCGTCCATGACCCGATATTCCTTTCGACCGTAATCAATTTTAATACTCAGTCGAGTGGGTTGATTAATGGACGTTTCGCCGACTTTGAAGGCCGTGCGTTGGCCGTCCACGTACGCATAACAACCCAGATCAATTTTCTGCGTTTCCGGATTCCACCGCCAGGCTACCCGAGCCCCGTCTACCTGATGCGGTGCTGAACCTAAATCCTGATTTTTGGATCCGACAAAGCCCAGCCCAATCACCTTATTCCAGTCATGCTGATCGACACTCTGTAAATCATAAATACAGGTACTGTCGAAAGTAACGGTGGCCGCCACTTCCCGAGGGCTGATCAAAATGCCCGTTTTGCGTTTAAAAATCGGTTCATGACTAAACGCTTCAATCACCACCCACTCCGGATCAGAAAACAGAAAGTCGGGGACACAACCCTGAAAAAACAGTCCTACCCATAACAGGCTCACGTAACAGAAGAAACGACTGGCGTACGAACGAAGAAGCATACGGGATAATTTGTAAAAGCTTAACGGTATGGGGTTACAAAGTTGGTATACAGTACAGGCAATAATTCGGAGGAAAGCGATCATTCGAAACGAAAACGTACGTAGAATGACTCAGCAAAGTAAGTCAATCCCCCATATACTTTTGATAGGGGGATTTTTTTCTTAACCCATTTCATCTTCGTATATGAGCTTCAGGCTCAGGAATTGTACCCCGTTTCCCTGCCCGATCGTTCCTGGCACGGCGAGCAACGGGCCTTACGGTACCGCCCCGACGGTAAAGATTTCGTCATAGTCAATGGCAAGCGAAGGTTTACCCGAGCTCTATACGGAACCAACACGGCTTTTCGGGCCGAAGCAGGCGATCTACCTGAGTTTGCTCTGTATATGCCGGGGATGGGCGGTAACCTGAAATTTGGCCTGGTGAAAGACTCGGTCAGTAAATGGCTGAATGACGCAGACACCATTACGGCCCGGTACCGACCCGGCTCGATGTTGTATGAAATCAAGGATGCACTTTTAGGAACGGGAACGCTCGAACTAATCATCTTGCCCTTAGCCGACGCAGAAGGAATCATCGTCAAGGCTCAGTTCAAGAACGTATCGGATGATCTGGAACTAGGCTGGACTTTCGGCGGAGCCAGCGGGAAAAAATTCAGTCGCAACGGCGATATGGGTCCCGATCCGGAATCAAGCTTTTACCTGAAGCCGGAATATTGTACCGATAATCGCTTCACCATTCAGAAAAATACCTTCGCCCTCCGGTACGGTTCCGGACTGCCCGTACAATCTACTTCTACTGAAACAGCCAAACTCAAAAAAGAACAGACTCTACTCGGCTTCGTGCCGGCGGCTTCTACGGTTCAACTATCCGATGCTACGCAACAAGAGTCTCCGTTGCAACTGGCTCAATCCCAGGCGGCGGCCTCACCCGTACTGACGGGTCGGGTAAAAGGAAACGAGCCGCTGTACTTTGCTTTGCAGAATCCGGAAAGTAAAGCAGAACTGGTATATGCAAATGCCGCGACTCTTTTTGCCGAAGCCGAGATCGCCCGAAAAAAAGTAGCGAATCGCATTCAGGTCAAAACGCCTGATCATTACCTCAATACCGTTGGCGGTGCCCTCAGTATCGCTTCGGATGCCCTCTGGGAAACGCCTTCGTATTTGCACGGAGCCATCGGCTGGCGGATTCGCCTGAATGGCTGGCGGGGAGCGTATACGGCCGATCCGCTGGGCTGGCACGACCGGGCACGAACGCATTTTCGGGCCTACGCTCAATCGCAAATGACTGCACCCGCTTCCGGACCGAGCGTACCGGATACGGCCAATCATCTGGCTCGCCAGCAGGAGAAACTGGGGAATGCGGTGTTTACAAGCGGCTATATCAGTCGTGATCCGGAGGGAAAATCCATTCGTCCGCACCATTACGACATGAATCTGGTGTACATCGACGCTCTGCTCTGGCACCTGAACTGGACGGGTGACCTGATCCTCGCCCGGGAGCTATGGCCCGTCATCCAGCGGCATCTGGCCTGGGAAAAACGCAACTTCGATCCCGATGGTGACGGTCTCTACGATGCCTACGCGGCCATTTGGGCCAGTGACGCCCTGCAATACAGCGGCGGAGCCGTTACGCATACCTCGGCGTACAACTACCGGGCGAATCGGATGGCCGCCACGCTGGCGAAGCTATTGGGCGAAGATGCGAAACCCTACGAACGGGAAGCCGAAACCATTCATCGGGCGATCAACCGCGTTCTGTGGATTCCCGAAAAGGGTGTGTATGCGGAATTTCAGGATGCCATGGGTCTGAAAAAACGCCACGATGTTCCGGCCTTATGGACGATCTACCACGCTATCGATTCCGACGTGCCCGATGCTTTTCAGGCCTACCAGAACTTACGCTACATCGATACCCAGATTCCGCACATTCCAGTACGGGCCAAAGGGCTCAGCGACGAAGGTTTTTACACGATTTCAACCAGCAACTGGATGCCGTATGAATGGTCCATCAACAACGTAGCCCTGGCCGAATCGGCTCATACGGCTCTGGCGAACTGGGAGATCGGGCGTACGGAAGAAGCCTTCAAACTCTGGAAAAGCGAATTGCTGGCATCGATGTATCTGGGGGGAAGTCCCGGAAACTTTGTTCAGATTTCCCATTACGATGCCAATCGTGGGGAAGCCTATCGGGATTTTGGGGACCCGGTCGGTATCAATTCCCGAACACTTGTGGAAGGCTTGTTCGGTATCGTACCGGATGCCTTGAATAACCGGCTCCTGATTCGTCCGGGCTTACCCAAAGCCTGGCCGTACGCATCCCTGGAAATCCCGGATTTATCGTACGACTTCAAGCGAAACGGCCTGACGGACGTATACACCCTGAAACCCCGGTTTTCGAAAAAACTGGATTTGTGTGTACGGGTAAACGCCTTACGGGACGGGATTAAACAAATCACCATCAACGGAAAGAAAGTAGCCTGGAAAATGGTACCCGACGCCATTGGTCAGCCCGTAATCGAAATCAACAGTCCCGCCCAGGATTCGTATGAAATACGGGTAGAGTGGACGGGAAATGATTTTAAGTCCATTCCATTACGCGATACCTACGCTCAGGGTACCGCCCAGACCATTCTATTTCCCGGAACTCTCATTCAAAAGATTTTTGACCCGCAGGGAGTCTGGCAGAATGTACAGACGAAGGGACATACCCTGCGTGCAACGATGGCTTCCAAGCCCGGTTCGCGAACGGCCTTCGTCCAGTTAAAACAGGGTCAGCTGACCTGGTGGCATCCCGTTTGTTTTGAGGTACAGGAACGGCTATCACTCGTGACTCAGTCGGAACAAACAACCTTTCAGTTAAAAAACTACACGGATCAAGCTATGGAGCTGCAGTACACCGTTCGGGGTATATCCGCGGAAGTAAAACTGGAACCCAGAGGATTGTCTGAACCAATCCGGATTCCGATAGGCCAGCTTCGTCCCGGTACCAATCCGATAACGATTCAAACCAATTCAGGCGAGCGTTTCTCCCTGACGCTGACTAACTGGGAGGCTGCCTTGCCGGAATCTTCTCAGGAGCTGGTATCGCTCACACCGTACTTCAACGACCGGGTAACGCAGATTTTCAGGAATCAGTACCTGTCGCCCCGACCGCAAACGCCTACGCTGCAACTGCCCACGCAGGGCATTGGCGAATGGACGCACCCGCTGTTGATGGCAGAGATCGACGACGCGGGTTTACGTCAGCACCTCGCTCAGCACCAACACACGCTTACCTTGCCGCAGAGAATTCGGTTTCAGTCGCCAGCGGCGGGGAAGAACATACTTTTCGTTTCCCGCTGGGACAATTATCCAACGGAGGCTCGACTGCCTGTCACCGGCCGGGCTTCGCATGCGTACCTGCTTCTGGCGGGTTCGACCAATCCCATGCAGAGCCGGATTGAAAATGGTTTGCTGGAAATCAGTTATACGGACGGTACTGCGGAGCGACTAGTACTACGCAATCCTGAAAACTGGTGGCCCATCGAAAAAGACTATCTGGACGATGGCTTTGCCTTCTCAACCGGGGCCGTACATCCACCCCGCGTACACCTGAAAACGGGCGAAGTCGTCTACGGTGAAAAACTCGACAAGTACAACGGCAAGGAAATCGAAGGCGGAGCGGCTACGGTACTGGACTTGCCGCTCAATCCTTCCAAAACGTTGAAAGAACTCAAACTTACGGCCTTAGCTAACGATGTAGTGATTGGATTGATGAGTGTAACTTTGGTACGGCCCTGATAGGTGCAGCGTACGGTTCGTTTCTCAAACGTTTATAACCGTTTGAAGAGTAGTTGAATCAGAACGGGAAACACTGTTCCGACCATTGCAGAGGTTCGGGTAAGGCTTCATTACTGAATTCCAGATGAATCACCCGGCGTCGCTGCTGATTGGTAGTACGATTGGACGCGTGCAGTAAGAGCGGTTTCATAAGCATCACGGCCCCCGATGTTACCGGACAGATTTCTTCCATTTCCTGCTGCCAGTCAATGGCTTCGGGTCGGTACACACCTCTGCGATGCGATCCCGGAATTACTTTCAGGGCTCCATTCGATTCAGTCGTATCATCCAGGTGAATACGAATCGTCAGGTTGTTTTCCAGGATGGCCAGCGGAGGCTGTACGGCAAACTGATTTTGCTTCACCGTCCAGGGACCGAAGCCTTCCCGATCTATTTTCTGATCCACAGAAATGGTTAAGTCCTGATGATAGGCAACAAACCAGTTCGACTGTTCGGGTTTATCAAAATAGATGGACTTGACGAGGAAAGCATTTTTGCCCAATAGTTCCTGTACTAAAGCATTGAAAGCGGGCTTGAACAACAGAGGCTGTAAGTCAGGTATTTCCTTTAGAAACTGCCGGATGGCAAACAGATCAGCCGTTTTGCGGAACGTTGGTTTCGCCGGATCTACTTCCGATACGTGCCGCAGAATCGCTTCGATTTCCGCGGCGTTGAAAAGAGGCTTGGTAATGGCGTATCCCTTATTTACCAGTTGCTGTTTCAGCGAGGTGTATTCCATTGGTTTACTTCTGCGAAATAATAGACGTTTCAATCGCCTCATACGCCGCATCCATCACTCTACGCCGGATTCGCAGGCTGGTAATCAGATTGTTGTTCGCGTTGGGATGGACGCGGTTGGAAAGAAAAATCAACACCAGATCAGTCGCCGGATCAGCCCAGACCAGCGTTCCCGTGAAACCCGAATGGCCAAAAGCCCGGGGTGAAGCAAAAGAAGAGATGTACGCATTGCCATTGGCATCAGGTTGCCGATCCCAACCCAGTCCCCGATGGCTACGGAGCGTATAATTGTGTGAAAACATAGGAACGGTAGAGGGCAAGAAATACCGCCGTCCGCCGTAATACCCGTTCTGTAGATTCATCTGCATCAGAATCGCCAGATCGTTGGCTGTACTGAATAAACCCGCGTGACCTGATACACCGCCCTGAATAGCCGCATTCTGGTCGTGAACGGTGCCGCGAAGCAGGACTTCCCGAAAGACCCGGTCGTCTTCCGTTGGAGCAATTTTCCAGTCGCTTACCCCATTCCAGAGTGGACTGAAGAGCGTATTGTACATGCCCAGTGGTTCGTAAAAGGCATCCTGTACCAACTCTTCCAGCGGCTGATTGGAAACCTGCTCGACGAGGCGACGCAACATAATCAGGCCCAGATCGGAATAGATAAACTTGTACTGACCCCGACGATCACGTTGCCCGGTCATCGGACTATTCACCACCCATTTCCAGACGGAATCAATGGTAGCAGGTTTGGTCCACAGGTCGCGGGCCACCAGTAACGTATAGTTCAGGGTGTCTACCCGTAAATCGAAATCGGGACTGAAAATGCCTTGGGGTTTCGTGCGTTCCCAGAAGGGCTGATACGCCAGCAGGCCCGACTGATGCATCAGTACGTCGCGAATGACCAGGTGTTCTTTCGACGTTCCTATCAGTTCAGGCAGGTAATACGATACTTTCTGATTGAGATCCAGAAGCCCGTTTTCGTTGAGTAACATTACGGCCTGTAGCGTAGCGGCTACTTTCGTTACCGAGGCCAGGTCGTACAGAGTGGTATCCCGAACGGGCTCGAACGGAGTGAGGTTGTAGGTAAGTTTTCCGTAGTTTTTCTGCCAGACTACGCGGCCTTTGTGAGCGACGAGTACCTGTCCACCGGGGAAAGCTCCCTTCCGGATCGACTCATCCATAATGGCATCAATGCGTTGCAGTTTGCCTGAATTCATTCCCACCGTTTCGGGCTGACCGTAACTCAGTCGGCCAATGGCTTGGGTAGGCAAGCCGTGTCCTACTGGAAACAAACCTTCGACGGATACGGGCAATTTACCCAGAGCCGGAATGGCTCCGAAGAGTACTTCCGCCACGGCCGTTTGAGCATAGGGATCGCCTTCGTAACCGCATACTAACGTCGGTACTGTCGGGAAATATTTGAGGCTATACGGATTGCCAAAGGCACAAACTACCACGCGGTTACCCCGCTTCACCAACTGCTTGATGAATTCTACCGACGCCCAGGAAACCCCGTAGTTCTGAGCTACCTTCTGCCGCATTTCGTGCAGACTCACAATAACCACCTGACTGGAATCAACCTTGCCCAGCATTTCCGCAAAAAAACGCTCGTCGGTTTTAGTACCGTTGGCGTAACACGTTACGTTGGCGTACTTGCGTAAGGTGTTCTGGAAAACGTTACCATCGCTTTCGCCAATGGCAATGGCACTCAGTTTCAGGGTATCTAGTTGGACGAACGGAATTAGTGACTGATCATTCTTGACGACCGTTACCGCATTTTCGTACAATTGTTGCCGCAGGGCTTCCGACTGCGGCGTTTTCAATTCTTTAACCAGCGTCTTACTCACCGGAACCGCCTGATACGGCACCAGTCCGACCCGATGTTTCGCATACAGAATTTTCTGGACGCGGCGGTTAATTTCCTCTTCGCTAATCTGGCCGCTTTCGATGGCCTGCTTGATTTTTTGTACGGAAGCTCCCACGCTTTCGGGTTGCAGTAACAGGTCATTACCCGCCAGTAAGGCCTGTAGGTTGGCCTCCGGAGCGGGTTTTCCCTTCGTCACACCCCGCATGTTCATGGCATCCGTCACCACCAGACCATTGAATTTGAGCTGATTTTTTAGCAAATTCGTAACGATGGGGGCCGAAAGAGTAGACGCAATGGGGCGGGATTCGTAAGCCGGTACTTCCAGGTGAGCGACCAGAATACTCGCCACACTGTCTTCGATCAAAGCCCGAAAGGGCGGCAGCTCAAACTGGTTGAGCCGGGCCAGATCGTGCGTGATTTTGGGTAAGGTGCGGTGTGAATCGGTATGGGTATCGCCGTGGCCGGGAAAATGCTTGGCACAGGCTAGTACGCCCGCTTCCTGTAAGCCTCGGGCGTAGGCTTTTCCTTTTTCGGCTACGTTTACGGGATCTTCGCCGAACGAACGGTACCCAATAATCGGATTGAGCGGATTGGAGTTAACATCTACGACCGGGGCAAAATTCATCTGCACACCAATGCGTTTGCACTGACGGCCAATTTCCCGGCCCATTTCGTAGATCAACTGATTATTCTGGATGGCTCCCAGCGTCATCTGGTGCGGAAAGGACGTACCCAAAGCCAGCCGCATCCCTAAGCCATTTTCGGCGTCCAATGAAACGATGAGCGGGATACGTGACAGACTCTGATACCGGTTGCTCAGTTCCGCCTGTGAATACGGATCACCCTGGAAGAAAATAACTCCACCCACGTGGTACGTTTTAATGAGCCGGTCGATCGTCGCATAATACGATTCATACCGATTGGAGTACGTACCAATGACAAAAAACTGGCCGATTTTTTCGTCCAGCGTCATACTTGAAAGCGTACTGTCTACCCACAACTGAGCCGCCGAGACCCGGGCAGAGTCCAGGCTCGGTTGAGCCAGTAGAAGGGAAGAGACCGGTTTACTGTCCGCACTAAAACGTTCAATAGATTTCGGGGATTTCCAAGCCGTCAGAGCCCACAGAGCACATAATCCCAGATAAACTAACTTATTCTTCAACATCCTGATCATCAATACGTACTACGAGAACGCGAAAATATCTCTAAAGTATGAGTTCAAAACATAGATATTTCAAAAATTCGGTTCGCTTTTCCGAGGGATTTGGACGAAATTCGCGTTTCTTCTGTATCCAACACACCCGATTGGGAATTCATTCAGATTCTTTTTCGGAATAATCGATTGCTATCGAAAGACCCATTAAAAACGCCGATCCTTTTTCATGCAAGATATAATTCAACTCCTGCCCGATTCTATTGCGAACCAGATTGCGGCGGGCGAGGTCGTACAGCGACCCGCATCGGTAGTGAAGGAGTTGCTTGAAAATTCCATCGATGCACGGGCTACGCAAATTCAGTTGCTGGTCAAAGACGCAGGTCGTACGCTGATTCAGGTCATTGACAATGGCATCGGCATGTCTGAAACTGACGCCCGAATGTGTTTTGAACGTCATGCTACCTCTAAAATCCGTACGGCAGAAGATTTGTTTAAAATCCGTACCATGGGTTTCCGGGGTGAGGCGATGGCTTCCATTGCGGCGGTAGCTCAGGTTGAATTACGGACCCGCCGGGAATCAGATGAACTGGGTACGCACCTGAAAATTGACGCTTCCGAACTGAAAACGCACGAGCCTTGCCAGACGCCCGTTGGCACGAACATCTGCGTAAAAAACTTATTTTTCAACGTTCCGGCTCGTCGGAACTTTCTGAAATCCAATCCCGTAGAAATGCGTCATATTCTGGACGAATTTCAGCGGGTTGCTCTCTCGTATCCCGAAGTGGGCTTTACATTACACCACGGCGAAACGGAAGTATATAATTTGCCGGGGGGCAAAATGTCCCGCCGGATTGTCGATTTATTCGGGAAAAATTACCGGGAGCAACTCGCGGATACGCGGGAGGAAACCCCATTTGTGAAAGTATCAGGTTTCATTGGGAAACCGGAATTCGCCAAGAAAGTACGGGGGGAGCAATTCTTTTTCGTCAATCAGCGATTCATTCGCCATCCGTACCTGCATCACGCCGTACTGAGTGGTTTTGAAGGGCTTATTCCCGAAGGCAATCATCCCTTTTACGTACTCAATATTGAGATCGATCCGGCTCATATCGACATCAACGTCCATCCGACCAAAACGGAAATTAAGTTTGATGACGAACGCTCCGTATACGCCATTGTACGGGCGGCGGTGAAACGGGCGACGGGTGTATACGGACTAGCTCCGGCCATCGACTTTGAGATGGACGTCAATCTGCTCAATCCCGCTCAATCGCTGTCGTTTCAGCAGAAAGACTACGCCAGTCACTTCGACGCCTCCGTTCACGAAAACCGAAAAGTTACCGACGAGGAATCTGCTACTCCCAGTCGCGAATCCTATGCTTCGCAGGCTTCCCGAACCGCAGTTCCCAAACGAAATATCAGTAGCTGGGAAAAGTTGTTCGAGGGACTGGAAGGTCCGGCCCAGGAGGAGCGTCACAGTATCTTTGCCATTCCTCCCGATATTATTCCCAGCGTAAAGCCTTTCACGCCACCCATGCCTGAAGTCGGTCCGGAAGAAGAATCGATTTCGGTCGGGGCCAGTATTACCTTTCAAAGTAAGGCCAACCGGTTGCCGATGGAGGAGTCACCTACGGAACCTATTGAAGAAATTCCGCAAGAGCCTGCCCACGAGCAAACGTTCAGTTCGAAAGCCACCCCCCGCCCAGCGGCTAAAGCTCCCTTACTGGATTATGAACGGATGCTGTTTCAGGTGCATAATCGCTATGTACTCTCGCAGGTGAAATCGGGGCTTATGGTGATTGATCAAAAGGCGGCTTACGAACGCATTCTTTACGATAAATACCGGGGTTCCCTGGAAAAGCGTAATGCCGCTTCCCAGCAATTATTATTTCCGAAAACGGTTTCCCTGAACCCGATTGATTTTCAGTTGGTGATCGAAATTCAACAGGAAATACGGGCTTTAGGCTTCGATTTCGCTGAAATTGGAAAAGATGCGTTCATCCTGTACGGTATACCCGCCGAAGTGATGGACGAAAATGAAGAGGATTTGTTCGAAGGCTTACTGGCTCAGTTTCGCCAACATTACGCCGAGCTAAAACTGGATCGGCCTGAGGCTTTGGCCCGTTCGTTTGCCAAGCGTTCGGCGGCTCGCTACCTGACGCGTTTATCTGCGGAGGAAATGAGTGCCCTGGTCGATCAGTTATTTGCTTCAAGTAACCCTTCGTACACACCCGGAGGCGATCCGACCTTCACTATTCTGGGACTCGAAAAACTTGCGGGTTTATTACGGTAATCATACGTTGGTACCAGTCATTCGTAGCTCAGGTCTGTTGATGGCCTGAGCTTTTTTTATAATCAGCAACAAAAGTTTATACCGTTTATGCAACAATGTTGCAAAGTATGTTACTTTTGTGAAGAATTTGTTCCACGTTTAACGAAAGGAAAGTATTTCCATTCGCAAACTTCAACGTTTTATGCAAAAGAAATTCTGGCTGTATGTGCCGCTCCTTGCTCTAGTTGCTCTCTCCTCCTGTAAGAAAGAAAATGATCCGGAACCGGACGAGAATGAATTAATCACAACAGTGCAATTAACGCTGACGGCTAATGGTAGCTCAAAAGTGTATACCTGGAAAGATGTCGATGGAGAAGGCGGACAAGCTCCGGTAATTGATTCCATCGTGCTGGCTAAAAATCAGGCGTATACGTATTCGGTTCGCTTTCTGGACGAATCCAAATCGCCCGTGGAGGATGTAACAGAAGAAATTCGGGAAGAAAGTGACGAGCACCTGGTCGTGATGACGCCTAGTCCGACTGGCTCGCTAACCGTTACTACTACGGATAAAGATCGCAATAACCGACCCATTGGTTTAGTCGGAGAGATTAAAACTTCGGCTACGGCAGTGAAGGGCAAATTGAAAGTACAGCTTCGGCATCAGCCTGGCGTGAAGGATGGCTCTCCCATTCCCGGCGATGACGACGCGAATGTCGATTTTGATGTGGAAATCAAATAAAACGTTTCGGTACGGCTGATCGTTTTGTACGATGGTCTTCCGAAAACGTTTGCTCGGAAACAGCGGCTTCTTTGGAGTCGCTGTTTTTTTGTTTTCCGTAAAAATGATTCGTGCGAAGTCGCGTACCTTTGCCGAACTTTCCCGGGCAAACCAGCGTATAACAGTATACAGCAAGCCTGTGATTTTCAGGTCATTTAAATTCTAGCAGACGTGGTCGTACCTTATAAAGAAGAGCAGGACAGCAGCAAAAAGGAGCAGGTTGCCAAAATGTTCGATAACATTTCGCACCGATATGACTTCCTGAATCACTTTCTGAGCCTGGGGATTGACATTCTCTGGCGGAAAAAAGCCATTCGTTTATTGAAGCCCGAAAAGCCCCAGACCATTCTTGATATTGCTACGGGTACGGGCGATTTTGCCTTGGAGGCTCTTTCGCTGAAGCCGAAGAAAATCGTAGGCGTAGATATTTCAGCGGGTATGCTGGCTCACGGTCGGGAGAAAATCAAAAAGCTGGGTCACGACGACATCATCGAATTACAACTGGGGGATTCAGAAAAGCTGCCCTTCCCGGACAATTCTTTTGATGCAGTGATCGTTTCTTTCGGCGTACGGAATTTCGAGAATCTGGGTAAAGGTCTATCCGACATGAACCGGGTCCTGAAGCCGGGCGGAACCTGTGTTGTACTGGAGTTTTCCAAGCCGAAAGGTTTTCTTTTCAAGCATCTGTACAACTTTTATTTTAAGTACATTACGCCAACGATTGGAGAGTTCTTTTCAAAAGACCGGGCGGCGTATAGTTATTTGCCCGAATCCGTTCAGGCATTTCCGGATGGTAAGGATTTTCTGGCGATATACGAACAATCTGGTTTTCGCCAAACCCGGGCTATCTCTTTGACCTTTGGTATCAGTTCTATTTATATAGGAAAGAAATAATCATTTATGGCGATTGCGTTTCGAGCTATTAAAGTACAGACTTCCGCGGATCGTATTTCCGGCTCTTCTTCTTTTCAACGCTCAACGCTTACGGGCCTGATTTTTATTTTTATGGTGTTGGGTATACCCGCCGTAAAAGCTCAGAATACGATTTATCAGCGAAAACACCTGGAGTTTTACGATGATAAAACGGTTCATTACGGGTTTTTCTTTGGCCTACCCAATACGCGTTTTCAGGTCAAACACTCTGACCAATACAATACGCAGGATTCGGTCCGTTCGATGCATTCACCGAATTCCATGGGTTTCCGGATGGGTTTTTTGATGAACGTGTACCTGAGTCCACGGCTGGATTTCCGATTTTCACCGCTAACGCTTTCGATTTACAGTCGTCCCGTAGATTTAACGTACACCAACGGTACTGAACAACGATTGACTCGCGAGTCGACCTGGGTAGAATTTCCCTTCATGCTCAAGTATAAATCCGAGCGGCGGGGTAATACGCGGATGTACGCCGTGGCTGGTTTCCGGGCCGGACTAGAAGCGAACGTACGGAGAAAACAGAACATTAACCGGGGCGTAGGACAGCTGGCGACCCGCTCGGCCGATTTTAGTGTGGAATACGGGGTCGGTCTTGAACGGTTTTTCGAGTACTTCAAGTTTACCCCAGAGTTGCACTTTTCGCACGGAATCGCAAATATGATCCAACCTAATAACTCGGTAGCGAACCGGGGAATCAGTCGATTGACTTCACACACGGTAACCATTTATCTGATGTTTGAATAAAGGGAACTGTCTACCTATTGTCTATACCATAAAAAGCCCGGCAGATAGAAGTCTGCCGGGCTTTTTATGGTATAGCAAGTTTAGTCGTTCAGATTGTAATGATTGACTTTCTCGCCATTCAGAATGACCATTAAATCAGCTAAAGGAATATTCTGACGAATATACGCGGGCGTTTCCAGATCCGCTTCCCAACCCTGATCGGGGTGGTTGAGCTTATGGACAAACTCCTGAATCATTCGGGCATTGGACGAACTGAGATCTTCTTCCCGCCAGATTTCCTGCTCAATGTGTTTAACCTTATCTTCCTCATTCAGCGTAGGAGCAGGAGCCGTAAACGAAGGAGCCATGATCGGCGTTTCTACCACTGCTTCCGGTATTACGGACGAAACTTCGGGCGTAAATGAAGTTTCCGGTGTAAATGAAGCCGAAGGCTCTGGGGTATCGCGACGATATTCGTTGAATCCGTAATTAGCTACTGGCGAAGGGGCCGCTTCAACCACGGGAACGGGAGGGGCTACTACGGGAGCCGCAACCGGCTGGTTCTGATACGAGGGCAACTTCGGAGCCTGACTTACGGGCTCATCCATCGGACGTTGATATACGGAGTTACCGGGCAGATCAAAACCTGCGGCAATAATCGTAAATCGCATGGCTTTGCCCAGGCTATCGTCTGGGATGGGGCTAATTTTGAGTAAGCGAGCCTTGCCACCGATCCGGTCTTCGATGAACTTGGTGATGGCTTTCTGTTCCATCATTCGCATCGGGCAATCCTTGCTGTACGAGATGGTAATCAGGATACGCTTGGCACCTTTAATATCACGATTATCGAGCAAGGGTGAGCTCAAAGCTTCTTCAACGCAGGTGACGGCACGATCATCGCCTTCAGCCGTGTACAAGCCAATTACGGCCTGTCCAGCACCTTTCAGGATGGTCTTGACGTCATTCATATCGGAGTTGATCTTACCGGACTTGGTAACGATCTCGGAAATACAGCGGGCGGCATTGGCCAGGACATCGTCGGCTTTGGCGTAAGCCTCGTCGACGGTCATGTCCGGATAAAGCTCCAGCAGTTTTTCGTTTAGAATAACGACAACCGTATCGCAGTATTTCTGTAATTCCCGGATCCCTTCGCGGGCCTGTGCAATTTTATCTTCGCCTTCGTCATCAAAAGGAGCCGTGACAATTGCTACGGTCAGAATGTTCAGGTCATTGGCAATACGGGCGATAACTGGAGCCGCACCCGTACCCGTTCCTCCGCCCATACCGGCCGTGATGAACAGCATTTCCGTATTGTCTTCAAGGACTTTCCGGATTTCTGCTTCACTTTCTTCGGCAGCAGCCCGACCCTGAGCCGCGTCCATTCCTGCTCCAATCCCTTTCTGGTTGACGGTCTGGTTGCCTAACTGAATCTTGTAATCAATGGGGCTTTCGTCAAGGGACTGGCGATCCGTGTTACAAACGATGAAGTCTACGTCCTCAATGGTTTGGTTAAACATGTGACGGACGGCATTACAACCTCCACCGCCTACACCGAATACTTTAATGTACGAGCGGAAGTGCTTGACGGAGCTAAAGGAATAATTATGATCAAGAAGCATACTATTGAGGTTGGTTACATAAAGGCTTGTTGCCTTCACGCAATGAGTTTAGTCCGGAGGTAAAACTAAAAAGACAAGTTAGTCAATTCGGGGGATAAACAGAAAATCAAACGGCCGAGACCGTTTGATTTCCATTATACAGTTTTGGGTTCCCAACCGTCGGGACGTTGACCATTTCGTGATTCAAATTCATCTCGGAAGATGGCTTTGTACCAGGAGTTTAAATCCATGCGTAATCGCCACCATTTCCATTCCTGCTCAGGCTCAGTCTGTGGTTCAGGTTCTTTGGTTGGCTCTTTCGTTTCCGGATTCCGGGGAGGTTCGGGTGGTCGGGGGGTATGGCCGTTGTTGCCATTGGTATAGCTACCATTACTACCGTTCGATCCATTGCTCGGCATCGGACTGTGATGTTGACTGGTCGTATACGTATGCGGACGCGTGGGTACGGGTGCCTGAATAGGCGAAGGTACCGATACGAGCGATTCGTACAGCTCATCGCGGGGATCGAGTGAACGGAAGCCTAAACGGACCAGGCCCAACGCCGTTGCGTACGAAAGGTTGTTCGTCGTTTCTGGTTTCTGTTTATTGAAACCCTGATTCGGACGACCTACCTGCACGTGCATGCCCGTTACGGATCGGAATACCTCCTGAATACTATCCAGGCGAGCTCCACCACCCGTCAGTACAATACCCGTCTTGATTTTCCGCTCATACCCGGCGTGGCGTACCACAGCTGCTACGAACGTAGCAATATCTTTCACGCGAGCCTCAATAATAACGGCTACGTTTTTCAGTGATACATTTTTCGGGGGTAGACTTTCCAGTACGTTCGGTACGGCTACTACTTCATTCAGGCGAACTTCCTTGTGCGTAGCCGTACCAAAACGGAGTTTCAGGTCTTCAGCTACGTTTTCGGATACGTCACAACCAATTTCAATGTCCTTGGTGATGGCTTTTCCGCCCACGGGGAATGAAGCCACGTAGCGTACCAGCTCACCCTGTACGATTACCACATCCGTTTTTCCTGCTCCAATATCAACCAGTATGGCTCCGTGCTCTTTTTCTTCGTCACTTAGTACGGCCATTGTTGAAGCTAATGAAGCCAAATACACATGCTTGGGTGGAATGTTACTAAGACCAGCCCAATCCAAGCTTTTCAGAAGAGTACTTAAAGGCTTCAAAGGCATGGTTATCACCTGAAACTTCCCCCGTAGGTGAGTTCCGGTAACGCCCACTATATGATAATGTTCTTCAGAATCTCCGTCAACGCTATACTCCTGAGGTAATACGTGTAATATGGCAGAACCGTCAATTTTCGTACGGCCTACGCTACCTAATAAGCGTTGTAAGTCATCGTGACGTACTTCATCACCCTCAGATACGTAATCCCGCGAGATGTCACTAATTTTTGGTATACAGGCAACCTGATGACTGGCTACACTGATAAAATACTGATTTGGGGTAACGCCTGCCTGTTCAATGGCTTCTGCCAATGCTTTTTTAATGAATTTGCTGACAAAATCAGGGTTGAGAATAGCTCCTTTGGTGACAAGATTTTTAAATTTCTTATCTTTAAATTCAACCCGACTAACGCCACGCACGTCCAGTTTTTCGTCGTGATCCTGTTGACCGATCACGACGCAGACTTTGGTCGTTCCTACATCAATCCCGCAAACAATCTTTTTCTCCATACGGCACAGCTTTAGGGTTGATTGGTGTTATTGCTCATCAATTTAGTCTAGTAATTATGGCGGTTAATTACAGGAATCCTATTGTGGTTTAAAGTAATGAAAAAAATAGGATTTTGACTAGGATATTTTTTTGTGTTTTTCACTTAAAATTCTCAGTATGACTGCTTTCCGGATAATTTAAGCTCTAGCTCGTTCATGTAAAACTTGAGTATAGGATGCCTTGTAAGCTGACATTCTTCCTTTTAAAAAAACCTTTACGGACGAAGAGCCAGTAAGGTATCCGTTTTCGTGCAAACCAACTGGTTTTTATAACGAACGCTTACTTTCGAAAAACTTTTCCAACCCCTCAAGGGTAAAATTTCCCGGAAGAATAAGTTTATCTTCTGAAACTTTACATCGCGGGCAATGGCCGGACCGTATTCGATAGCCGTATCGCCTACCTGAGGCCAGAGGATAATATTTCCCGCCGCATCTACTTCCATCCATTCGAGCTGAGCCCGCCAGAGCGAGTCCGTTTGAATCGCCTCAATTAAATGAAATAAAGACGTATCCTGTCGGGCTCTCAGATGATTTTTCCGTTCAAAATACGGACCCGAAAGCAGCATTACCCGAGCCGTATACCGCTCCGAAAGCGGCATAAACCGACCTTCTTCGTTTAAATATCGATCTAACCCGTTATCAGGTAAATCGGTTTGAATAAGCCGGGCAATGGGACGATGGGTCTGTACATGTACTTCCAGCCAACCCCGTAAATTCCGGGCAATCTGACAATCTTTTACCAGGGGACTCGACTTCACCCGACTTTCCAGAAAGCTCAGATCAATCGTTTCAAACGACTTTCCTTCCAGAGGCTTTCTGCCGAATTCCGATAGCAGATTCTTAATGTCCTGTGACGACAACAAAGGCGTTTCCTTGCTGCCTTCATTGAGCGTAATCGTTACTTTTTCACAGGGCTGGGAAGCGTACCAGTTCTCGGCAAAAGCTACCAAAAGGCCGACTACCAGGACTCCCAGGACGACCTTTACCCAGTTTCTTAACCGAAAGATAGAAAACTTCTCCAAGTCCTTAGGGCCTGAGTTTCAAAATTTATTCTATGGTAATTAGGAAAGTCTATACTGATTTTTCCTAATCTATTTCACAAAGAAAACTATAGTTTCCTTCCTACTTTCACTTGGACTAACTCCCGCAATGGAGTGATCAACGTATCAATGTCACCGGCTCCAATGGTTACGACGATATCGAGTGGCAGGCCGTTCACCAAATTCAGTACTTCATCCTTTGTACACTGAATTTTGTCTTCACTAGTGACCTTATCGAAAATCACAGCAGCAGTAATACCGGGAATCGGTAACTCGCGGGCTGGATAAATATCAAGTACAATAGCCCGATCTGCCAGCGACAGCGATTCGGCAAAACCTTCCTGAAAATCGCGGGTTCGCGTGAACAGGTGAGGCTGGAAAATAGCCGTTACATGCCGATTCGGATACAACGCTTTTACCGATTTGAGAAAAGCCTCGATCTCCGTTGGGTGATGGGCATAGTCATCAATATAGACCGTTTCCGGAAGTTCCAGATGATATTCAAACCGACGTTTTACGCCTCGATACGAATTCAATCCGGCCCGAATTTCCTGCGGTGAAAGACCTGCCTGCAGACAAACTGCAAAGGCCGCAACCGCATTTTCAGCATTATGAAAACCAGGGACTACCAGCGTAATATCCTCGCAAAATCCACCCGGATAAACCAGATCAAATTTAAAACGGGCGTCAGCAATGCGGCAGTTTTCAACGTGATACATCCCTGACTCAAAACCATACGTACGAACTTCAGCTCTGGTCTGATTGTTTAAAGACAAACCATTTTTAAGAAACAGTACGCCTTCCGTCCTAATCTGACTAACAAAATCCCCGAATGACTTGAGTACTTCGTCGCCCGAACCATAGATATCCAGGTGATCGGCATCGGTCGAAGTGACAATAGCCAGGTCGGGATGCAGAGTCAGAAAACTACGGTCAAATTCGTCGGCTTCTACCACACATAATACTTCACGCAGGTTTTCGGCGGGCTCGTTCAGCAGAAAATTCGTTTGATAGTTCTGCGTAATACCGCCCAGAAAGGCCGCTACATTCCGTCCACTGTGTTTAAGGATATGAGCAACCATAGACGAAGTGGTCGTTTTGCCGTGCGTACCCGCTACGGCAATCAGAAACATTTCTTCCGTGAGTAAACCCAGTACCTGCGAGCGTTTCAGAATGCGAAACCCTTTTTCCCGAAAATAAGCCCATTCCGTATGGTCTTTCGGAATAGCTGGAGTCAGTACGACTAGCGTTTCTTCAGGGTTCTGATAGGCTTCTGGAATCTCTTCCAGAGCATCGGTAAAATGAATCGCAATTCCTTCGGCCTGTAACGCATTGGTTAGCGTGGTAGCCGTTTTATCATAACCCGCCACTGCGTACCCGTTGACGTGAAACCAACGAGCAATGGCACTCATTCCTATTCCTCCAATACCCAGGAAATAAACAGACTTATACGAACGAATGGGTTTGACTGGTACCATGCAATAAACAGAATAGAAAGCTTTTAAAAAGAGACTACAAGCGTTGCGTTTTGTTTTCGGAAATCCGTGACTAAACGTATAAACTACTGATAATCAAAAGAAAAAAATAATAAATATGATTATTGCGTCAGCTTCCAGACTTCCTCGGCAATCTGTTGAGCGGCCTGAGGCTTAGCGAGTTGCCTGATTTGTTGGCCCATGCTATGCTGTACTTCCTTACTCTTGAATAATTCCAGCGTAGTCGGGATCAGCTTTTCCCGGGCTTCGGTATCTTTTACCAGTAATCCGGCCTCTTCGCGTACCAGAGCCAATGCATTCTTGGTTTGATGGTCTTCAGCCGCCGTAGGTAGCGGTACAAAGATGGAGGGCTTACCCACCAGACACAGTTCTGAAATCGATAAAGCACCGGCTCGGGAAATCACCACACTGGCTGCTGCGTAGGCATAAGGCATCTGGTTGATGAAATCCGATACCCAGATCCGATTCGAATGCAGGGCAGCTACCCGTTGACGAGCCTTGTCGATGTATAGCTTACCGGTTTGCCAGATAATCTGATAACCCGATGCAAGCAGTTGTTCGAGTCCGGCATCGATACTTTCGTTGATGGTACGGGCTCCCTGACTACCTCCAATAACGAGTAACGTAGGTACATCGGGCGATAAGCCTTTAAAATATTCCCAAACGTTGGGATCAGTTGCTGAAACACTTCCGATGTCACTCCGGACGGGATTGCCCGTCATGACTACTTTTTCGGTGGGAAAAAACGCCTGCATATCCGGATAGGCTACGCAGATTTTCCGGGCATTCTGAGCTAAAAACTTATTGGTAATGCCAGCGTAGGAATTTTGTTCCTGAATGAGATACGGTACGCCGTTCATCCCGGCCATAAGCAACAGTGGACCGCTGGCGTATCCACCGACACCGACGGCTGCGTCGGGTTTGAAATCCCGAATTACTTTCCGAGCGGCCCAGAGGCTTTTCGTTAGTTTGACGGGAAAACTAAGATTCGCTAAAAGATTGGATCGATTGATACCCGCAATATCGAGTCCGAAAATGGGATAACCCGCCTGAGGGACTTTTTCCATTTCCATACGGCCGTTTGCCCCGACAAAAAGAATCTCCGTTTGAGGATCTTTCGCCTTGAGAGCATTGGCAATGGCAATAGCCGGAAAAATATGTCCGCCCGTTCCACCGCCGCTTATGATAATGCGTTTTGACACGTCGTTTAAAAGCTTTTTAACGTAATAGAATCCGTATTCAGCGATTTCTTTCCCAGATTCTGGAAAATAATTTCGCAAAAAAACAACGTGGCGGCTGAGAAGTCAATAAAAATTATGCAGCCATGGCAGCTTCTTCCCGCGGTTCAGCAGGTTGAGTTTCAGCGGCTTCCCGACTAACGCTTAAAATGGCTCCAATCGAAACTCCCGTAAAGAGGAGTGAAGAACCACCCCAACTGATGAGCGGAAGCGTCTGACCCGTTACGGGAATGAGTTGTACCGAAACCGCCATGTGAACCAAGGCTTGCAGTACCAGACTAAAAGCCAGTCCTGCTGCCAGGAAATAACCAAAAGCCTGACCACTCTGAATTTCAGCCTTTTTCAGTCGCCGGAAGGCTACGAAACGAACACTACGGTATAGCAACCAAAGGTATAGAACCAGGGTAAAGACGCCTCCAACGAAACCCCACTCTTCAATCAGAATAGCGTAGGCAAAATCGGAATAAGCCTGGGTCATGAAATTTCGCTGTAAACTATTTCCGGGGCCCCGACCAATCCAGTCTCCGGAAGCTACGGCTACTAAACTGTACTCTTCCTGCGAATCAATCCGACGATCTTCCGGCGTTAGCCGCTCGGGGGGACGTACTTTCTGAATGACTTGTGAAATAACGTTGGTCGGACGGCTAAAACGGCCTTCCCAAGTGGTTCCCCGTGACCCAAAGGCATACGCAATTGCAAAGGCCAGCGAGCCTGCCAGCGTCAGATATACCAGATAGCGAATGGGCACCTGACCAATAAACATCAGTAACCAGCACGGAGCCATTAGTAGTAAAGCCGCACTTCCGGAGTTTAAAGCCAGCAGAAAACCCAGAAAACCGCACCAGAAAATGGGCGGTACGAAAACCAGTGGATCACTGTAATTAGCCTTGAGCCGTTTCGCCAACATGGCAGCCAGGTTCGCAATCAATGCAAACTTGGCCAAATCAGAAGGCATAAAACCGGAAAAGAATGGAATCGGTAAAGCCCGTTTCGCTCCGCCACTTTCTACGCCTAGTACCTGAACCAGAATCAGCAGCAGTACCGACAGCATGAGCAAATACCGGGATAAACTGGCATAACTCTTAAAAGGCAGTCGGTGACAAACGATGATGATGAAGAGACAAAAAGTTAAGTCCCGAATGTGTTTAAACAAGAACGACCCTGTATCAGGCAAATCGTGGAATTGATACGTACCCCGAGCCGAAAAAACCACAATCAAACCAATGGCAAGCAGAGCTAAGACAATATTCCAGATGGTACGATCACCTTCCAGACGAAAAAAGGTACGGAGTCGTTCGAGGGTCATAAAGAAAAAAGGAAGGATGAACGATAATTACGTTTACAAATGTAAATTATTTACATTTGGAAATACAAAATAAAATCAATAAAAAATGCTCCGACTTTTTTTCGGAGCATCGTCATTATCAGGACTTCGGCTATTCTTTAATTAAAACCTGCTCCTGATGATAGATCTTGGTATAAGGCCGAATGCTGTGTACGAGCCACACGTTCCCGCCGACAATGCTATGATGACCAATGACGGTTTCACCCCCTAGAATAGTCGCTCCGGAATAAATGACGACGTGATCTTCTACCGTTGGATGCCGCTTTTGCGAAGCCAGTTCTTTATTCACACTTAAAGCTCCCAAGGTAACGCCCTGATAGAGTTTTACGTGTTTGCCAATACTGGTGGTTTCTCCAATAACAATACCCGTGCCGTGGTCGATGAAAAGATGTTCGTCAATTTCAGCGGCGGGATGAATATCAATGCCCGTACGGGAATGAGCAAACTCCGTCAGTACCCGGGGTAACAGCGGAATACCCAGATCATAAAAAGCGTGAGCAATCCGATAAAAAGCAACTGCATAGAAACCCGGGTAGGCTCGTACCACTTCGTACTCGGAAGTAGCAGCCGGGTCGCCCGCCATGATGGCCGCTACATCGCTACGGAGTAAGTGATAGATCTCAGGAATCTGGTTGACAAACTGCGAGGCAATCTGCGTAGCGTCCTGAGGTAGATGCCTTTGCATGGACTGTAAAAGCTCACCTAAATCCTGTTCAATCCGATCGAATGCGGCTCCGAGTTTCTCTACGGAATCGTAGTGTTTCTTGGTTTGTTCGGGAAATAAAAGCAGAACCAGTCTAGTAACCAAACGAGCTACGGAAGAAGTCGCTGGAAAATATTCCGTAGTCGTATGGGCTTCATACAAACTTTCCAGAAAGGGGCGTGGCAACATGCAACGAGTGGTTTATAAGATCGGTATGCAATCCGTAGTTCAGGCAAACGTATACTTAATAATACGTTTAGAGCTGTCTCTACTATTGCCCAAACGGAGGAATAGGTTCCCTAGCGTCTGCTTATTTTATATATTTTTCCTTTTTCATTGGTGAGCAGTAGCTCCGTATTGCTGATAAAAACGAGCCCTTCTACCTGTCCACGACCCACTTTCAGGCAAGAAATTGGATGCTTAAAGTTAATCTGCCCGTGCTCAATCCCAAAGAAAAAGACTTTTCCGTACGTCAATAGGGCAAAGCTTTGCCGGTCAGGACTGATGTCAGCAGCGGTAATCATGCCGTTCAAACGAATACTATCTTTTCGAATGGCCGTATGGTGTCCTTCCCGGGCCGGAATAGTATACAAAGTGGCTGTTTTATGACCCCAGTTTTTTGAAAACAAAAAGAGACTGTCCTGAGCATAGAAGAACGCTTCACAGTCAAAATTCTTGCGTGAACGTTCAGGAGGAAACGCTCGCTGATCCTCGTAATGGTATGTTATTTTCTTAGGTAAAGAAGCCGATGAATCGCTGGATAGCGAGACCTGATAAATGCATAAATCCTGCCGGGTGTTCGTATTATTGCCGATATCGCCAATGTACAGATGACCCCGATCGTCCCGACTAAGTTCCTCCCAGTCCTTGTTCATAAGTTGTGGCAGCGACCAGGTAGTAAGCAAATGGCCGGAGACGTCGATTTCGTAGAGTTCTGGTCTGCCACCCGAGTCATTGTGCGTCCAGAAGGTAGGTGTTGCCGAAGCCGTCGCCAAACCCGAATTTTCATTGGCTACGGTAGGCATTTGTCCCGTTTTCTCAATCCGGTACTGAGGTTTGGCCCGGTGAAAGCCCTGACGATAAATGTCGGGCTGGCAAGAACACAAACTGGTTTGTATTTCAAATAGCAAAAGGAATAGTTTAGTAAGCATTCCGTAAAATTCGTTCTAATCAAGTTGAATAGTACACCCCAAAAGTCACGAATCCATCGTCATTCCGTCAACCATTTATTTACAAGGAAATCCCCGCCCCATGACTCCAGAACCTACTTTGCCCTATCCCGTCCGACTGGCCGCGATACTCATTTGCGTATTGCTCATCATTTACGGCTTATACGCTCTGCAGGGAGTGGTAACCTTGCTACTTTTTTCGCTTCTACTGGCGATGTTACTATTTCCCCTGTGCCGGAAACTGGAGCGGTGGAAATTTCCGCGAGTAGCTGCCATCTTCGTTTGTCTGGTCGTTCTGATCGGCGTTTTGGTAGGCATTGGCTGGGTTGTATCCATGCAAATGGCTAATTTCTCCGACGATTTTCCCAAATTTCAGAATAAAATGAATGCCGTTCTGGATCGGGCTCAGGAAATGGCCAATGATCAGTTGGGCCTGGATAAAACCCGTCAGAACACGGAAATCAAACGCATTACCAACGACGTTTTACACAATAGCGGCAGTTACATTACTACTTTCCTGTCGTCTACCACGTCTACACTGGCTGACTTGTCGTTGATTCCCTTATTTGTATTCTTCATCCTCTTGTACCGGGACTTTTTCCGAAGCTTTGTTTATAAGCTGTTTTCGAAAACCAAACGTTCGCGTCTGGATGACGTGCTGAGTAAAATTTACGTCGTTGTACAGGGTTATTTGGCGGGGTTGGTATTGGTAATTGGCATTGTAGCCTGCTTGAATACAACCGGATTACTGATTCTGGGTATCGACTACGCCTGGTTTTTCGGAACGCTGGCAGCAGTCTTACTGCTGGTACCCTACATCGGTATTCTGATTGGGTCGCTGTTACCTACCATTTACGCTCTGGTTACGAAAGATTCACCCATGTATGCCGTCGGAGTAATCGGCGTATTCAGTTTCGTTCAGATTCTGGAAGGGAACTTCATTACACCTTATGTTGTCGGCTCAAAGGTAAGCGTTAACCCGCTAGCGGCGATGGTTGTGTTGATTCTGGGTGGACAGTTGTGGGGAATATCAGGACTGGTACTGGCCCTGCCCGTGACTGCTATTGTGAAAGTGATTTGTGATAATGTCGATGGACTTAAACCGTACGGGTTCCTGCTCGGCGATCCCGAGTACAGTAAGGGAGCGGTTGTAAAATCAAGTAGTAAGTTGCCCAAGCTTGATACGCTAACCAAACGAAAACGGAAAGTGGAAGAAGCTTTGGCCAACGAAGAACAGCCTCAGAATCAGACCGAAGCTAGAAGTTTAAGGGATCAAAATTCCTGAAATGCCCGTTGAGACGAATTCGCTCTTTCGTTTTTTCCAGTTCCTGAATAACGGGCATAATTCGATTCAAATGGCGGGAGATAAAACGTTGCCGTTCCAGTTCTTGTGGAATTTGTAATAACTCGTATTCCTCCTCAAGCGACAAGCCAATTTTATGAGCGATCTGGTACGAAAAGTTCTCGGATCGCTCGTTAAACTCTACGTTTGTTTGTAAATGCTGATACAGTTTTTTGAGATGGTCCAGTAAGCCCGGCAGCAGTTCGGTACTGGATTCATGCTCCTGGTAGGCTATCTGGCCGCCGGCGTATAACTTTCTTTCTACGGGGTTGATAAAACTCAGCAGACGAAAAATTTGCAGCCCTTCCGTCCGTATGTCCATCCGGCCATCATCGTAACGTTGGGATACTTCAAGTACGCGTAGGGAAGTACCAAAATCCATCTGCTGATTTGGCATATATACAGGAATACCAAAGGGTGTATCTGCTTCCAAACACTCCGTAATCAGCTGAATATAGCGGGGCTCGAAAATGTGGAGGTTCAATTTTTCCCCCGGAAAAGCTACCAGGTTGAGCGGAAACAAAGGCAGGAAATCCATAGATCTGTATCGAAGTGGGGTGGAAAGACTCGCCTGAACTATCCAAATACAACGCTAGCTCCGCTTTGGAGAAGAGCTAATTCCGTTCAACGGTAAGACCTACCGTCTGAATTTCCGGTAATGGATCCTGACGCATGTACTGTTCCACTTTGAAGGTGTAAGTACCTGCTTTGGCGAAACGGTAATTTTTTACGACCAGAAATTTATGATCGTAGATGTCGCCCAGGCCGTTACCGGTTGGTTTACCCGTGGTAGCATTGGCTAAAATGAGCTCATCCAGTTTTCGTTCGATGGTTTTGCCATCCGGCCCTAACAGCGTACGGGTAACGTAAAGGTTGTAATACGGGTACGACTTCGTATTTCGCAGGTTATAATACAGATTGTACGTTCGGGTAGTATCGCTGATTTCAAAGGAAAAGCTAGGAACGGTTTTGACCGGCCATTTGGCATCCGGCAGTTCCATATTATCCTTGAATACCGCATTCGTATCACAGGCCGTTAGGCTAACCAGAAAACATAGAAAGAGAAAGAGTCGCATAGGAATGAAAATCCCGGAGGTATTGAGACCTCCGGGAACGAAATCATTTAGAAGGGGGACGGTTTGAGCCTCCGCCCGACCGTTTTTTCTTATTCTTTGACGCAGGACGATTTTGCGATTGAAACTTCTTATCCATACGTACCAGGTCACTATTAATGCCTGAGTTTTTTGCTTCGATGACGGGCATGATCTCCAGTTCTTCGAACGAAGGAGGAATGACACCCCGCTTATTCATTTCCACAATTTTCAGTACCTGCGGAATGGCAACCGGATACCAGTTGTCATCGCCACGGAAACTAAACCACATGATCTTACGGAAAATATCCGTTTTAATCAGGTTCGCATCGCCTTTCTGTACTTTCAGCGGACCTTCCAGGCTTGGAATATCCCGTAAGGCGTCGATGTACGTTTCCAGCTCGTAATTCAGGCAACACTTCAAGCGACCACACTGACCGGATAGCTTCACCGGATTCAGCGAAAGATTCTGGTAACGGGCTGCTGAAGTGGTTACGTTTTTGAAATCCGTCAACCAGGTGGAGCAGCACAATTCGCGACCACAGACGCCAATACCACCGATACGGGCTGCTTCCTGCCGCAGACTGATCTGCTTCATCTCAATACGGACCTTAAACTCACTAGCCAGCACCTTAATCAGCTCCCGGAAATCTACGCGTTCATCCGAAGAGTAATAAAAGGTTGCCTTGGTGCCGTCAGACTGAAACTCAACGTCTGATAGTTTCATGTTGAGTTTCAACTCCTTCACGATTTCGCGAGCCCGGTACATCGTCGGTAAATCCCGGGCAATGGTCTGCTCATGTTTTTCCAGATCCTTGGCCGTCGCTTTCCGGTATACCTGCCGAATTTCGGGATCTTTCACCCCGCGTTTCACGACTTGCAACCGTACCAGCTCACCTTGTAAGGAGACAAAACCCAGGTGATGACCACTCTGCATTTCTACCACTACTGGATCGCCCGTATAGAGTTCAAGTTGAGCCGTATTACGGAAATATTCCTTCCGGCCTCCTTTGAATTTTACCTCCACCAGATTACTCCGCTGGTGAACCGGGATTCCTAATCCCGGAGCTTCCATATCCGACAACCAGTCGAACACATTCATTTTATTACAGCCACCCGTACCGCAGGCTCCGTTGTTCTTACAACCGGATACGGAGGCACCTGCTTTATCTTTCGAACGAATGCTTCCACAGCCACCCGTTGCACATGATGCACATCCCATTTTTTTGTATGTAGAATTTTTGAATGATAGAAGCCTGAACGCAGCTCATAACGAGCCTGTCACTCATTCGATGATTCTACCATCCAAAATTATAAAAGGTCCAGGCCGATGTCCCGTCGGAAGTACTTGCCTTCGTACTGGACAGCGGCTGCCGCCGTTTGTGAACGCTGGCGGGCTTCTTGGATGGACGTCCCCAGAGCCGTAACGGCCAGGACGCGTCCTCCATTGGTGACCACTTCTCCGGTTTCGGAATGTTTCGTTCCGGCGTGGAAAATGGTCGTATAATTCTGCTTACCGGGCAATTGAATTACGTCACCCTTGGCATACTCTCCCGGATAGCCACCGGCTACCACAACGGTAGTAACGGCCATCTTATTGGATACAGCAAAATTTACGTATTTCAGTTTGCCTTCAGCCGCGGCTTTGAGCAGCATCAGCAAGTCTGAATCAATACGGGGCAGTACAACTTCTGTTTCCGGGTCACCCATCCGGCAGTTGTACTCAATGACGTAAGGATCGCCCTTTACGTTCATCAAGCCAATGAAAATAAAACCAACGTAGCGAATGCCTTCCGCTTTCAAACCGTTAAGTGTTGGGCGTACAATTCGCTCTTCTACTTTCTTTTGAAAAGCATCGTCGGCAAAAGGTACGGGTGAAACCGCTCCCATGCCGCCCGTATTGGGTCCGCTATCGCCTTCGCCAATACGTTTGTAATCTTTGGCTTCGGGCAAAATGTGGTAATTCACCCCGTCGGTTAACACAAATACCGATAATTCGATTCCGTGTAAGTACTCTTCAATTACTACTTTTTGAGAAGCATCCCCGAATTTCGCGTCTACCAGCATTTCCCGGAGGGTTTGCTGAGCTTCGGCTACGTCAGCGGCAATGATTACACCCTTACCTGCGGCCAGACCGTCGGCTTTCAGTACCAGCGGAAAGGCTTGCTGCGTAATGTACTCCAGGCCGTCCTCCAGGGTTTCTTTCACGAACGTACGCGAAGCAGCCGTAGGAATGTGGTGCTTAACCATAAAGTTTTTAGAAAAATCTTTCGATCCTTCTAACTGAGCTCCACGGCTATCCGGTCCCAGTAACAAAACTTTCTTCAGGTCTTCGCGACTTTCGAAATAATCCCGAATACCACGAACCAGCGGTTCCTCCGGTCCGACGATGACGAGTGAAATATGGTTTTCAAGAACAGCGGTAGCAATTGCGTCAAAGTCATTGACTCCAATCGGTAAATTCGTTGCCAGCTGAGCGGTGCCGGCATTACCGGGAGCTACAAATAACTGTTGACATAGAGGGCTCTGAGCAATTTTCCAGGCAAACGCATGTTCCCGGCCGCCAGACCCTACGATGAGAATATTCATCGGATAATTCTTAAATACCCACTCAGGCTGAAGCCTAAACTCCTTACGGGCGTATACAGTGAAAATAATTGAAAAAAGGTACGAATAAAAAAGCGGGTAACTGCACCAACCCTGGTACAGTTACCCTGACTCGTGGCTTAGTGACCTAATTCACTATGGAACTTGATCCGCATCAGCCGAAGCTCTTCTTCCGAGTACTCGTTGCCCAGTTCTTTTAAGGCAACGGCCATGGAATCAGTTTCCGCTCGCATGAAATATTCGTAGATTTCATCCTGACGATCATCATCCAGCACCTGATTGATGTAATAATCCAGATTGAGTTTAGTACCGGAATAACAGATGTGCTCAATTTCTTCAATGAGCTCCGTCATGCCCAGACTTTTGGCTTCGGCAATTTCCTCCAGATCAATCTTACGGTCAATTTGCTGAATGATAAAAATCTTAACCTTCGACTTGTTCGTCGTCGTTTTTACGACTACTTCCGTCGCCGTTTCGATTTCATTTTCCTCTACGTAACGGGTGATCAGCTCAATGAACTGTTTCCCGAATTTGACCGCTTTACCCATTCCAACGCCGGTAATTTGAGCCAGCTCCTGAATGGTGGAAGGATAAGTGGTTGCCATTTCTTCCATGGACGGATCCTGGAAGATGACGTAGGGGGGGATATTTTTTCCTTCGCAATTTTCTTCCGAAGGTTCTTCAGCATTTCAAACAAGGCTTCGTCGTAAGCTTTGGCCGACGTGCTTACCTCGTCCTTTTCTTCTTCTTTGTCTTCGCCCTGCTGGGTATAATCGTGATCCTTGGAAAACGAAGAAGAGAAGGGAGCTTCCAGAAACTGAGCCCCTTTTTCAGACAGCTTCAGGGTGCCGTAATTCTCAATATCCTTATCCAGGAAACCGTAAATCGTTAGCTGTTTAATGACCGAGTGCCAGAATTCAGGCGTCTGCAGGCCATCGTCTTTTTTATCGACGGTCTTGGGCTTGGGCTTTGTGATAACATTACCGTCCTCGTCTTCCTCCTCTTCGGGTTCGTCGTCGTCGGTATCAGCTTCGTAGCCCACCTTGTACTTGCCCTTTCCGAATACATCAAGTTTGTTGTGGCTGTGACTCAGTACATAGGGATTTTCTATGCCTAACAGAATGTCTGCGATGTGGTGGCAATCGAAACGGTTTCCGGTTTGCTGAACAGCCTTGAGGATCCATTCGGCCTCCTCCTGCATTTTGAATTTCTGCGTAGGCTTAAGACAGTTATCGCAAAAACCGCAGTCCTTGGCGAAGTACTCACCGAAATAACCCAGCAACTGACGACGGCGACATACGCCCAGGTTAGAATAGCTAACCATCTCCATCAACAAAGCCTTGGCATTATCGCGTTCGGTTACGGGCTTGTCCTTGTTGAATTTATCCAGCTTGACAATATCATCGTAGCTGTAAAACATCACACAATTGCCTTCCAGCCCATCCCGGCCTGCCCGGCCCGTTTCCTGATAATACCCTTCCAGTGATTTGGGAGCGTCGTAATGAAGCACAAAACGAACGTCGGGCTTATCGATACCCATTCCAAAAGCAATCGTTGCAACGATCACTTCGGCCTCTTCATTCAGAAAAGCGTCCTGATTACCCATACGCGTCGCCGGATCCAGACCCGCGTGATAGGGGAGGGCCTTAACGCCATTTACGTTCAGTAACTCAGCTATTTCTTCAACTGTCTTACGGCTCAGGCAATAGATAATGCCTGATTTGCCAGTCTGACTTTTGATGTATTTAATCAACTGACGATTTACATCTTTCGTTTTCGGACGAATCTCATAGTACAGGTTCTTCCGGTTAAACGATGATTTGTAAACCGACGCATCTTCCATTTGCAGGTTCTTGATGATGTCCTGCTGTACTTTCGGTGTGGCCGTTGCGGTAAGGGCAATCAGTGGTAAGCTCGGATTGATGGTTTCCACAATGCTACGGATCCGACGGTATTCCGGACGGAAATCATGGCCCCATTCCGAAATACAGTGGGCCTCATCAATGGCTACGAATGAAATTTTTGCTTTTTGCAGGAATGCCAGGTTTTCCTCTTTCGTTAACGACTCAGGAGCGACGTATAATAATTTAACTTCTCCATTCAGTACATCTTTCTTGACTTGCGTCATTTCTGATTTACTAAGGGTCGAGTTTAAAAACTGAGCATTCACCCCAACGGCATTCAGTTGATCAACCTGGTTTTTCATCAGGGCAATCAACGGGGAAATTACCACGGCTGTGCCGTCGCTTACGACGGCGGGAAGCTGGTAGCACATAGACTTACCGGCTCCGGTAGGCATAATCACGAACGTGTGATTTCCTGCGAGAAGGTTACAGATAATGTCTTCCTGTTCACCCCGAAACTGAGTGAAGCCGAAAACCTCTTTCAATTTTGCCTTGAGGGTATCCTTCAATGACGGATCAGCGAGCATGGCCATTTATACTTTTCTTCAACATCAATCGATGGTTAGATGCTATTAGGGGGAAATCTTGTCTGGCGACAGAATCAGAATTGAAATTAATAAAAAAAGTCAGTACAGAACCAAAAATATTTGCTGGCAAAAAATACAAATCACCTGCGGGAAAAGCTGTACCGTCGCGAAAAGTAGCTATTCCGCTAAGCAAAAGCGAACTTTTTAAGTTACCGAAGCCGCTCAAAAGCATCTTTCACTTTCTTTTCATCGATGCGGATGAAACGGTTTGCCGCTACATTCGACAGCAAAGCCACGGCTAGAACGAAAAAGCCTACTTTGAAGCTACCTGAAGTCTGTGGTGCAAATTGAGCATTGGCCTGTATGTGGGACAGGTACGTAGATAACCCCAGTAAAGCCACCATCACGAGCGTATTGATCAGGTTCAACATCATCTGTCGCAGGCGGTTGGTATATTGTAATAAAGAAACCAGAGCTAATCCGGCAGAGACCAGAGCTAAACCCGCCAGGTACAGCGTGCTTGTTTCGGTGGTAGCTTCACCTTTGGTGTATGTGAGAGAATAGGCATCCAGTACGGCCGTCTCGGTGCCCACTGACTTTTGCCAGATAGGAAAGACCAGATACAAAGCCATCGACAATACGATTAATGCGAGAAAAAGTGTTTGAGGACGCTGAAGCATAGAAAAATCAAATAAAATGTACAAAGCAAAAGTAACGGACAAAAACCCTGTAACCAATCCTGGCAGGTAGTTACAGGAGCGAGATGTAAAGGTAAAGCCTGGCTATAGAAAACCACACAAGGGAGGCAGCTAGAAAAAAATAGAAAAATGTTCAAAAAAGTAGATAAAGATAAAGTTTTGATTTAGAGAGTCTTATTGGCTGAATGGATTAGAATATTGATTCCTTAGACAAAATTTTTAAGATTTTTTTGACTCGTCTCTTGACAAACCCCCTTTTTAGCTCGTATGTTTGCAGTCCCAACGGTAAGGGAAACGGCAAATTAACAAGCGAAAGTAGCTCAGCTGGTAGAGCGCGACCTTGCCAAGGTCGAGGTCGCGGGTTCGAACCCCGTCTTTCGCTCGACAAAAAGGCTCCGCAAGTCGGAGCCTTTTTTGTAGGAGGCCCGGGTGGTGGAATGGTAGACACGAAGGACTTAAAATCCTTTGGGCAGTGATGCCTGTACGGGTTCGAGTCCCGTCTCGGGTACAATAAACCCCTTGTAAGTATCTAACTTACAAGGGGTTTTCTCTTTTAGATGCTCGTATGATTTTTAAATTTGCCAATAGAAAATTGGTCACGCAAAACCATCTATTAATAGATTACAGAGACATTTCTGTTAGTGCGTTTTTACTGGGAAGAGAAAAGTTTTACAAGAGCAAACAGTCTGCTTTTATTTTAACCACATAAGTAATGTTAACGCCAAGAGGATGATATCATTTAATGAAAATGTACAGGAGTGTAGACATTACAAGTAAAGTACCTGTAAGTAAGAAAAGTGATGCTACAATAGGTAAGTAGTTCAGAGCCTTCATAAAAAACACCGCATGTATCACTGGGATCAGTATAAGCCTATCCAATTAATTAAGGTAGTAACAGAAAAGCCGAACACTAGCGTCCGGCTTCTTCTATTGATGACCTTGTTGAGCTACCCAGAAATCAATAGCTCGACGAAGCATTTCGCTTACTTCCCGATAACCACCGGGTTTAATCAGGTAAGCATTCGCTCCTAAATCAAAAGCTTCCCGCATATCTTTTGGATTATCTGACGTGCTATATACTACGATCGGTAATGTACGCCCCTGCGTATGCGAACGAATTTGCTGTAATACCTCGAAACCATTGTTGCCGGGTAAATTTAAATCCAACAGCAACATTTTAGGCGTTGACGTATCTTTATTGTGATACGTACCTCTACGAAGTACGTAGTCTACGGCTTCGGTACCGGTGTTTAATACTTTATAACTGGGCGGCTGCTCGATCTTGCCGACTACACGCTTGAAAATATCAACGTCGTCCGGGTTATCTTCTACATATAATACATCTATCATGGCCGGGCTAATTAATGAATGGGGACTGCTATGTAAAAAGTTGTTTCTTTAAAGGGTTCGCTGTAAAACCATACTCTGCCGTGGTGACGCTGCATGATCCGTTTGACAATGGCTAATCCTACTCCATGCCCTTCAAAGTTTCTGGCGTTATCCAACCGCTTGAATAAATCAAAAACCTTACCACCTTGTTTCATATCAATGCCAATTCCATTATCCGTTACTGAATAGATAATTTCATCGGCATTTTTTACTCCCTTTACGACAATATGAGGCTTCGCTACCGGACGTGTATACTTGATAGCGTTAGACAGCAAATTGCTGAATACCTGCGTAATCATCGTTTTATCACCTTTTAAGGAAGGTGTTTCTTGAATTTCAATGGTAATGGGGGTGCCTTTTTCGCTAACAAGCAATTCATCTTTCAATGAATGGAGCAATTCCTGCATTTCAATAGGCTCAGCGGATAATTCTGTTCGTCCACTTCGGGCGTAATGAAGAATTTCCCGAATCAAGTCTCCCATCCGATTACTGGCGGACACAATTTTCTCAAAGAGGGGTAACATTTCCTCATCCAGTCGATCCGAGTAATCAATCAGAAGTACTTCTGCGTAGGTCTTGATGGAAGCCAAGGGCGTTCGCAGGTCATGGGACACCGTATAACTGAATGTATCCAATTCCTCATAAGCCAGCTTGAGCTGTTCGTTCAGGATACGAATCTGATTCGCCCGTTGGGAAAGAATCTGTAAAATGTCTTCCCGTAATTTCAGGGCTGTATTGATCTCCGCGGGCCGCCAAAGTTCAGAAGTACTGCGTACAATCTGAGTCCACTTGGCAAAACTCTTACGGGGACTCAGGCGGAGCTGACCACCAGGTTCGGCTACTACGGGTTTTTCGTCCGGATTACCTCCCCAGGATACCTGTTGAATGACTTCCGGCTTGAACCAGATGACGTATTCTTCCAATTGCCGGGAAATCACAACAGCCATCACGCCCGAAGCTTCTGCCCGATTTGCTTCGGCTGGACCAAAAAGTCGGGGCAGCTGATGCGTGTGGAAAATGGTATCAATCTTCGTGTGTTTCAGCCATTCAATCAATTGCCGGATAAAAGCTTCGTTGGGCGTAGTACCCAGCGTATACAGCTTCCCTTCGTACAACAGAGCCATTCCCGCCGCCGAGGTAATGTCCATTGCGGTGGTTTCCATCTTGGTTAGGCCCTGTACGACGTTCCAGTCCCGTTGCATTTGTTCAAACAGGGTCTGTTCGCTTCGCCAGAGTTTATTGACGAGGGTCAGATCTTCTTCATCCTTGCGAAACTCCAATGCCGCAGAAAGAAGCTGGCTGATGACTTTTCCCGACATACGAGCGGTATAGTCAACCAGTCGCGGTCCCTGGTAATGGTGACAGGAAATTAGCCCCCACAGTTCTCCTTTGTACAGCAGGGAAAAGCTCATACTGGACCGAACACCCATATTTTTCAGGTATTCGATGTGAACGGGCGATACGGCCCGCAGTACCGAATGCGTCAGATCCAGCGGATTTCCGCTCTGATTATCCGTAGTGGGATAAATCGATACAGCCCGCTCTGTTGCGTCAACAATCGTACGAACCAGATTGATTTTATAGAGTTCGCGGGCCTGACTTGGAATATCAGAGGCGGGGTAATGAAGTCCCAGAAAGGGATCCAGGCTTGCATCCTTGGCTTCGGCGACAACCTCACCGTTCCATTCTTCATCGAAACGATAAATCATTACGCGATCATACCGGGTGATGAGTCTGATCTCGGCAGCAACTTTTTCCAGCAACTCCTGGATCGTCTTGCTCTGCTGAAGATTAGTCATGACCCGGCTTACCAGGTTTTGCAACGTGCTTGGAAAAAGAGCTTCGTCTTTTGGTTCAAATTCCAGCAGATAAATATCGTCCTGCCGCTGAATAATCAGGTGATAGTCGCGTTCCTGTAACCGAACGCTGAACGGATTTAACGTTTCCAGTGAACTTTGTTTCAACGCAAACTGAATCAGCTGAGTTACTTCTCGTCCTGACAAATCGCCCAGTTGCAGTTCTTCCAGGGGGAGACCAATCACGTGTGATAACGTATCTGGATAGAAAGCAGAAAGATTACTGCTGCACTGACGAATTTGGAACGTTTGAGTATCTACCGCAAGTAAATACCCATGGGCCTGAATTTTGCCTAAATGCCGGATGGGTTCGCGGTCACAAGCTTGAATATCTATTTCTTGCATCTATTCAGAATGGATAAACAAATCACTTTTCTAAAAACGGAAGAAGGCTTTTTAAGTAACGAATTTGACAAGCTAGAGTTTTCAAAATTAACAGAAATGTTACGAAGAAGGCAAGCCTTTGGGAATGAGTTGCCCGAATCTGCTTAGTATGAAGTACAGAGAAAAGATCACACGCCTTGTCTATTAAAAACACTGATTCAGTAGATAATTCAGTAGAAAAACGGATATATTGCGGGCTACATATCCGTCACCCACTTCTATATAAACGCGTAGTTGGCTCGGCCACATACATGAATTCCAGCCGTATATACTCTTCAGAGATCAGGAAGCCACTTGGCTTCTTTAGTGTATCCTTAGACGGAACGTTTGTAGACTGTAGTTTTCACTTGCTTCAGTTTACTACTTATTCGGCTGCTTCGTTAGTAGGAAAATCGATTCGTAACGTCTTTACCCCCGAAACGGCTCAATGGATTGAGCAGGCGATCGAGCAATCTGCTCCGACGGCCAGGGGTTTATTGATAACGCAGAACGGAGTAAAAATTGATATTACGTGTGAAATCACGCGGGAAGAGCAAAGTATTCGCTTTACGTATGCCGAACGTGTTGAAATTCCCAAATCCGTACTGAGTGAAGAGTGGTCGCTGATGAGCAAAGTTGTCTCGCACGATTTGCGGGAGCCTTTACGGAAGATTTTACTGTATATTGATATGATTCGGGGAAATACACAAAATGTGATTACGCCCGATAGCCGGATGCTGTTACAGGTCACGAATGATCTCAGTTATCAGGCCATGCAACTGCTTGACGCCATTCAACTGTATATTTCTTTCGCTCACGCTACGCGACGTACGTTGCGGCCCGTCAATCTGAACGAAGTGTTAAATAAATCCTGGCATAAAGTTCAGGAAGAAAACGGGCTTTCGGCCCAAATCCTGACCGCTACCAAATTACCGGTGGTTTGGGGCCACTCAGACACGTTACAGGCTTTGTTTTACCAGTTGCTGGATAACGCCGTCAAATTCAGCAGTCCGGAACGGCCTCTGCAAATTGCGATAGAGACTTCCGAAACGGAACAGAACATGGTACAGATTCGCGTGCAGGATAACGGACTGGGATTTGACCCCGCTTACCAAACGGACGTTTTCCAGCTCTTCAAACAACTCAATCGTAATACAGCGGGCTGCGGTGCGGGGCTGGCGATTAGTCAGAAAATCGTTGAAAGCCATCGGGGCAATATACAGGCCCAAACGCAGATAGGCGAGGGTACGACCATTACACTTACGCTGCCCGAAGCCTCGAAAGTTCAGCTGAATTAGGCTCGCCAGACTACTTTTTAGAGGCGTATATTATTTTTCTGCAAATGCTCCGTTATTGTTGAGAAAAAGCTAACTTGCTTAGCGTCAAAACCCTCGCAAAACCATGGGCAGAAAAGTATTAGTGCTGAATCAGGATTACTCAGCCTTGACGATTTGCTCAGTCGCCAAAGCTTTTTTACTCGTCTACCTCAAAAAGGCTGATCTGGTTTCAGAATCTCAGACGGAAAATCTACGGAGCATTTCACAGTCTTTTCCCATGCCGACGGTCATTCGCCTGCACAAGTACGTGTATTTGCCGTATCGGGGCGTAATGCTGACGCGACAAAACATTTTCCGCCGGGATGGACATCGTTGTCAATACTGCGGAACCAGCGACGATCTGACGCTCGACCATGTATTACCGAAATCCAGAAGTGGTAAGTCAAGCTGGGACAACCTCACTACGGCCTGCAAACGCTGTAATTCCCGGAAAGGTGATTTTACACCCGAAGAAGCAGGAATGCCCCTGCGGCAGCGGCCCTTCAAGCCATCGTTCATTATGTTTATCCGGGATTTTTCGGGTATGATTGATGAAACCTGGCTGCCTTTTCTAAACCGTAAGGAAAGAAAGGTGACGGACTAAAGGCCTTACGTTTTTTTAAATTCCGTATTTCCTTCTTCCTGTATGTCGTAGTAGGTGGTTTTCGTTGCCGAAACTTGTATTTTTGAAAGTGGACGATCAAACAGGAACCAGAGCATGCGGGAAGATTATTTGAAAGGCGAAAAAGAAACGCTTACGAGAGATGACCGGGAGATGGAGCGGGCGTTACGGCCTTTGAGCTTTAGTGACTTCACCGGGCAGGAGAAGATTCTTGAAAATCTGAAAATATTTGTTTCTGCCGCTAAAATGCGGGCAGAACCCCTTGACCATGTGCTCTTGCACGGTCCTCCGGGATTGGGGAAAACAACACTTTCCAACATTATTGCCAATGAGTTAGGGGCCGGTATTAAAATTACATCCGGACCTGTTCTGGATAAGCCCAGCGACCTGGCCGGGCTGTTAACTAATCTTCAGCCCCACGACGTACTGTTTATTGATGAGATTCACCGGCTGAATCCCATTGTCGAAGAATACCTGTATTCGGCGATGGAAGATTATAAAATTGACATTTTACTGGATTCCGGGCCTAACGCCCGTACCGTTCAGATTGGACTCAACCCCTTTACTTTGATTGGAGCCACAACGCGGGCGGGTTTGCTGACTTCACCATTACGGGCTCGATTTGGGATCAACGCCCGGCTGGAGTATTACGATGCGAAACTACTGACCTCAATTATCAAGCGTTCGTGTGCTATTCTGAAGACACCCGTAGAAGACACGGCTGCCTTCGAAATAGCCCGGCGGAGTCGGGGGACGCCACGGATTGCCAATAACCTGTTACGTCGAACGCGGGATTTTGCCCAGGTAAAAGGGGGGGGAACCATTACGGTAGCCATCGCCGAAATGGCTTTGTCGGCCCTCGACGTTGACCATAACGGGCTCGATGATATGGATAACCGAATTTTGAGTACCATTATCGAGAAGTTCAAAGGCGGGCCCGTAGGTTTGTCAACCATTGCGACAGCCGTAGGCGAAGAAGCGGAGACGATTGAGGAGGTATATGAGCCCTTTTTGATTCAGGAAGGGTATCTGAAACGCACGTCTCGTGGAAGAGAAGCTACTGAAAAATCATACAGCCATTTAGGTATTATTCCTAAATACCGGGCGGGGGAGTTATTCTAACAGACATTGAAAGTGGTGAGAAAAAGATTGTATTGAGCTAAGAAAGTGGTAGAAAAAGAAAAAAGTAATGTGTATTGAATTAATTCAAGAAATTTTTGTTTTATTCAATAAATAGTTAAATTTGATCATCTTGTCTATAATTCATAAAAAATTAGATAATACGAAGATTATTTACTCGTAATTTCTAAAAGTTTTTTTGTAAATTTATAGGCATAAAGCATCGCTTTTACCACCGAAACCACCTAAAACTACCAATACAAGAATGAAAAAGCTCAATCATTACCGCCTCTTACAATGGGTAGTTTTTTCACCAATTCTGATTCCGCTGTGCCTAGTGATGGGAGCTATTGAAGGAATTCAGACTACGTTTGGAAAAGTTATTCATCAAATCAAGACGGACGTCGCTTCTTAAGTTAACTACTCTGTTTGCATATATACAAAGCTCCAGGCTAGGCCTGGAGCTTTTTGCGTTGTAAGTATTCGGCTGTATGTTGAATCAGGTGGTTGTGCCCGCATCGTAATACAACCCGACTTGCCGTTGGCACTTGTTTGCACAAAGGGCTAACGAGTGGAGGAGGCATCATGCGGTCAAACGTACCCATGAAAAATTGAACCGGTATCGCGTGCTGATTGAGCAGATTCACAAGCGATGCCTGCGAGAAACGCAAGTGACGAAAGGCAATCCAGGAATGATACACCCGCGTCCGTTTTTCCGGAGAATCCAGCATCCACAAAGCGAATCGCATGGTACTGGGATGAATCAGCTTGACTTTCCCTAACCATTCGGCCAGCTTCATGAGCCAGGAAACATGGAAGACCGTGTATTTGAAAATCAAACGACTTAACGGGTTATGCACCGCTAATCTATAATAAGGGTTTTCACGAATGCCATCCGGAGCCAGCAAAAATACGTGACGTATACGAGCGGCAAATCCTTCCAGCGTAGCCAGGGCAAAACGCCCCCCCATACTAAAACCGACTATACTGAAATTTTCGATCGACTGATCATCCAGAAAATCGTTGAACTGAGCCTGCCATTCCGCTTTGGAAAAAGCTTCGGAAGAAGTTCTTGCATTAGCTCCATGATAGGGAAGATCAAAAGCATAAAGGGTATAAAGAGTACCCAGCTGTTCGGCCCAGCTTTGGTAAACCTGATGACTTTGCCCAATCCCATGAAAAGCAATCAAGACCTCAGGCCCATTTCCCCAGCGATGATAGGTAATCAGTGACATAGTGGATGGCTATAAAAAAAGCCGCTAAGCATTCTCCCGAAAAAAGAGCATGATCAATGCATAAGAAAGGGTACCCTGTTGGTACCCTTTTCATTAACTCTGTTCTTCACTTACGTCCGACATGAGATACGCCTTGATGAAGTCGTTGATTTCCCCATCCAGAACGGCGTCGGTATTGGAAGTCTGGTGACCCGTACGGTGATCTTTCACCCGGCGATCGTCCAGTACGTAACTACGAATCTGACTGCCCCATTCAATCTTACGTTTGGTAGCATCCAATTCAGCTTTGGCAGCCAGACGTTTTTCCAGCTCCATCTGGTACAATCGCGATTTCAATAATCGTAAGGCAACTTCTTTATTCTGCAACTGGCTACGTTCCTGCTGACATTCGATGATAATCCCGGAAGGTTTGTGTTTCAGACGAACGGCCGTTTCCACCTTGTTCACGTTCTGTCCACCCGCTCCACCACTTCGGAAGGTATCCCAATCAATGTCCGCCGGATTGATTTCAATTTCAATGGTGTCGTCTACCAGCGGGTACGCAAATACCGATGCAAAAGAAGTATGGCGACGGGCGTTGGAATCAAAGGGTGAAATCCGTACGAGTCGGTGCACACCAATTTCGGCTTTCAGATTGCCGTAGGCATACTCACCCAGAATTTCGAGCGTAGCTGATTTAACACCCGCAACATCGCCATCGGCTACGTTAACAACATTGATCTTGAATCCGTTTTTCTGAGCCCACATTGTATACATGCGAAGCAACATATTCGCCCAATCCTGCGATTCGGTACCACCGGCTCCGGCGTTGATTTCCAGTACAGCGTCCATATTGTCGCCTTCATCGGACATCATTTTACGGAATTCAATTTCGGCCAGCTTCGCTTCCAGCTTCGCTGCTTCGGCTTCCACGTCTGCTTCGCTGGCTTCGCCGAGTTCCTGAAATTCCATCATGGTTTCCGTATCGCCCAAGTGTTGATTGAGCTGGTCGAAACCTTCCGTCCAGAATTTAAGGCCCCGAATCTCCCGCAGGATTTTCTCCGCCCGGTCGCGATCATTCCAGAATTCTGGATCGAGTGTTTTCTGTTCTAATTCTTCAATTTGGTACTTTTTGCCATCGTAGTCAAAGGTACCCCCTCAAGGCCTCTATGCTGGCCTTCAAGTCTTTCAACTTGTCTTGTGTCATATGCTTAGGAAGTTCGTCGTTGCCGACGAAAAGCTATGGTTGATGATAATCGTTTTTCTTATAAAAGCGAAAACCCGGCCTAAGCCGGGTTTTCGTTATCCGACATACGGATTATTAACTTTAAAATCCGTAAGGTTGTTCCTAGAAGAATTTCGCCCGGTAATCTTTCACCTTCGCGTTATCGCGAATGGCTTCGTTCACGAAGTAACCGGAACGTTGCAGCTCCATCTGTAATGCGGTGTTTTTGTACTGAGCGTAATCAGCGATTGCCGGAGCAGGCGTTTTCTTCAGGGTTTCCATGATGAATACACCACCTTCACCTTTGAAAGGCTTCGATTTCTGACCGGGTTTCATACCAAATGCTTTACCCAGAGCCGTAGGATCGGCACCTGCTGAAGTCAGCAGACCGCTGGTCAGGGTCAGATCGTTGGCTGATTCTACCAGGGCACCGGCTCCGTATTTCTGAGCGATAGACTCCAGCGTACCGGCACCAGCCAGTCCACCGAGTTTCTTCATGATTTCTTCGGCTTTGCGTTCGTTTCGCACTTTGGCCGTCAGCTCATCGCGGAAATCATCTACTTTCACTTCATCTTCCGAAGTTTTGCCCGTCAGAGCAGCTACAATGTAGGCGTCGTTTACTTCGAATACCTGCGATACATCACCTACGTCCGTTTTGTCGTCAAACGCCCAACGAACGACGGGTTGAGCATTCTGCATCATGTTCAGGTTCGTCGATCCTTCGGGAATACGGTTTGCTTTCAACAATACCAGCGATTTATCTTTCTTCGTAGCCGCTTCTATATCTTCGAGCGACTTATTAGCAGCAGCAAACGCATCTGCTTTGCGGTATACCTCATCGCGGGTAGCCTGGCTGGGCCCGAGTTGTTTCGAAACAGCTACAATGCGGTACTGCATGTTGTTCTTCGCTTCAGTTACTTTGATGATGTGGTAACCAAAATCCGTTTCAACTACGCTAGGAAGCAGACCCGTACCGTTGAAGCCGAACACGGCCGTTTCAAACGGTTTCACCATAGAGCCATTGTTCTGGAAATAACCCAGATCGCCACCGCGTTGAGCCGTACCATCTGAACCATTCTGGGCAGCCATAGCGGCAAAATCCGCTCCACCTTTCAGTTCTTTCAGGATGTTTTCAGCCCGTACCCGAGCAGAAGCTTTCGCTGAGTCTGATTCATTCGTAGGACGAATCAGGATATGGCTAGCTTTAACCGTATACAGCGAATCGCGTTTCATACCCGTATACTTATAAATGGTATAGGTATTGTCGGTACGGAAAGGACCCGCAATCTGACCGGGGAAAAATCCTTTTACGGCTTCTTTCAATTGATCGTCCATGTCACGCAGGCTCCAGTACAACGGATGCGGTACATCGGAGTTCATCCGGGCGAAAGACGAGTCGTTAGGTGACTTGGCCATATCTTTCGCCAGCTGAGTCAGCGTGTTTTTCAAAGCTACGCTATCTGCTTTTGACGGTACAACACCGAAAGCTACGTAATCGAGGCTCCGCGTATTGGCTCCTTTGTATTCATCTTTGTGAGCATTCAGGTAGTCTTTCAACTCTGAATCGGTCACTTTAATGGTAGAGTCCGCAATGGAGTAGAAGGGTACGTACAGGTATTTAGCGTCCACTTTTGCCGTTTGTCCTTCGTAATCTTTCTTCGCTTCAGCCGTTGTAACATAGCTCGACATACGGATCAGGTTCACGTACCGTGACATCAGGTGTTGACGCTGAATGTCGCGTACGAAAGCCTGCCAGCCCAGTTGCTGAATCGAACCAGCGGGCATTTTCATGATTTGCTCCCGTTGCTGACGAACGCGGTTTTTGTCGAAGATACCCGTTTGGGGATCCGTGAAACTCTGCCGTACAGCGGGGTCAATATATTTACCGAAGAACATATCCGTTTTTTCCTCATCGGAAAGCGTCAGTCCTAAGGCATCAAATTCTTTTTGGTACGCATAATCGATTAACAGATCATTCCAGACTTTCTCGCGGAGCTGGGCCAGCACCTGATCATTGGCTGACTGACCTGACTGAGCTTCGTACTCGACGCGGGCCTGGTCCAATTTTTTCTGGAAATCCTGGGCCAGAATACTGTTTCCGGCAATTTCGCCTACTTTTTGAGTTTTCCCACCAAAAAGTCCCCGCGATCCGAGGAGGTCACCGCCCACAATAAATAGAATGAGGGCAATGGCAATAATGGTAATTGCAATTCCTGAACGTTCTCTGATTTTGTTAACTAAAGCCATACGACCATTTTATTAGAACCGCAAATTAACGTTTTTTTCTAGTGATTCCCAAACGTATCCTGACTGCTTTTCAGGAAACTAATTCCTGTATTTACGAAGTAAGGCCGGAGACCCATCGGGTTTTTCAGGAATGAATGGGAGAGATTCAACATACATGCTGTATTTTCACCCGACCGAAACGATATTTCTGAGAAGCGTTGCGTAGAAAAGGCGTAAAAAATCAAGTCATTCCTTACCTGAAATAGGGGCGGAGTGACCTGAACTAAAGCAGCGGCTTCGCTACCTTCTAGGCAACTTTTTTGATTTTACACCTTGAACGAAGCTAGTAAAACGCCTACGTCTGTGGCAGTCATTGGCGGAGGGAGCTGGGCAACCGCCATCATTCGTATTCTTTCCGAAAACGAAGTAAAAATTCGTTGGTGGTTGCGTAACCGCGAAGACGCTCAACACATCCGTAAATTTCACAGCAATCCCCGCTATCTGAGTGGCGTAGTACTGCACCCTAAACGGGTCAAACCGTTTACGCGGTTGCATGACGCCGTGAAAGGAAGTGAAGTCATTATTCTGGCCGTACCTGCTGCTTTTATAGTAGAAGCTTTGTCCGAATTAAAACCGGAAGATTTTACGGGTAAAACGGTTGTCTCGGCAATCAAGGGGATGATTCCGGGTGAAAATCTGCTGGTCACCGACTGGCTGGAAAAACGTACGGCGTTTCGCAGGATCAGTTCTGCGTGATTGCCGGTCCCTGCCATGCCGAGGAAGTAGCTCTGGAAAAGCAGTCCTATTTAACGATTGCCTCACCCGATCTGCAGCGGGCTACGACTTTTGCGGATTTGATGAATTGCCGTTTCGTCAGTACGCACCCGTTAACGGATTTGTACGGGGTTGAATACTGTGCGGTCATGAAAAACATTATTGCTCTGGCCTGCGGAATCTGTCATGGTATTGGATATGGTGACAATTTTCAGGCCGTGCTGGTCTCGAATGCCATGCAGGAAATCAAGCGTTTTCTGGACGTCATTTATCCGTACTATCGTGATTTGATGGGTTCTGCGTATCTGGGAGACTTGTTGGTAACCTCCTATTCCCAATTCAGCCGAAACCGTACGTTTGGAAGCATGATTGGTCGGGGATACAGTGTTAAATCTGCCCAGATGGAAATGAATATGGTGGCTGAAGGGTACTATGCCGTTAAGTCCATCTACGAAATTAATCGCCAATTTGAAGTAGACATGCCTATCGTGAATGCGGTCTATTCCATTTTATATGAACGTTCATCTCCGGCCGTTGAAATTGAAATTCTGAAAAATCTGCTGCGGTAGTAGTTTAAAAGATACAGCGGAAGAGGCAAAGTATAGTTCTAAAAAGAATATATATTTTGCCTCTTCCGCTGTATTTTTGGGTCTGCTTATTCTTCCCCTCTTGATCCTTCTTTTAACAATTCGTTTACTTAACAAAGAAGGATCATGAATTCAATGAAACCGCCGAATCAATGCGTAAAGCTTTACCCTTCTTCATTGCCTGTATTCCCATTGTCTTTTTTTATATAGTAATTAATCAGGTAGCCGTCAATCTACCCTGGGCCGATGATTCGATCCTGATGTATTTTCTATACACGTATAAATTACCGGAAGTCAGCTGGCTACACTTCTGGAAGGATGCTTTCTCCGTACATGCCGAACACCGAATTGTCGTGCCCCGGTTATTAATGCTACTTACTTATTTAATCCAGGGGGAAATCAACGTCAAAACGGTTTTATTGATAGGAAACTTAAGCATACTTGGTTCTGCTTATATTCTTTACAGATACTTCAGACGGTCATCTTTATCTCTCTGGTTTTTCGTTCCTGTAACATTCCTGTTATTTCAGCCCGTCTATTGGGAAGATAGTCTTTGGCTGATTTGTGTAGTACAGCATACGCTGGTTATTTTCTGGGTGCTACTGTCCCTGCATCTTTTACAATTTGATAAAAAGTCCTGTTTTATTACTGCTTGTATAAGTGCTATTCTGGCGATTTTTACCAGCGGAAATGGTTTGCTTGTCTGGTTTCCAGGGATACTACTCTTATTGATGCAGCAACGTAAAAAGGAAGTAGCTATATGGCTTTTTTGATAGGCATTGCCGCCGCCAGTTACTTTATTGGTTTTAACCAAACTAGTCCTTCGCATTACGGAGAAAGTTTAGCTAATCCAGTAAGATTAATTCAGTACGTATTTGTTTTTCTGGGAGCCAATATTTCCGTTACCAATACTGGGAAAGCAATGCTGGTTGGCTTATTCATTGTTGGTATTGCCGTAGGATCACTTATCTATTTTGTACGGACCCGTCAGATGAACGTTTTTCCAGTCTGGGCTTTATTGGCTTTTCTAATTTTCACGGCTGGATTAGTTTCCTTGTCACGTTCCTGGCTGGGACTATCCGTTATCGGTAGGTATCAGATTTATGCTACGTACGCAGTGGTTGGAGCTTATGTTTTAGTTGTCTTTTTGATTGCTAATTATCATTGGAAAAAATACCTGATAGCTTCTCTGGTTATCATGACGGTAATCTATTCGGCTTTAGTTTGGTATATATACTGGCCTACCCTGATGTATCGTAAACACTTTATGGAAGCTGAAGCCGTGAACTGGCAGGAAAACGATAAATTTATGAGTGTATACGAAAGTGACAATAAGATTACAAAACGATTTTATCCCGAGCTTATTAAAAACGGTATGTATCGTTTCCCTGCTGAACTACGGAATAGACTGAAAAAGGCTACTCAAATAACATCCCCAGATTCGATACGGTACCAGTATTATCCAGGCCAGATGTATAGTGGAACGGAAGCTTTTGTAGCAGAAACGTCTGGAATAAATTTAAATGAAGCAAGTACGTATCTGGTCATAAAAGATTCAGTAAATCATACCTTTTTAGCACCCTTCCGGGCCACTTCTAATGGATTTGGTAATTTTGCAACGACAGGCCATGTATTCGCTCAAGGTGGGAAAGCGATTGTATTAGTAGAAACCATGCCCGCAGGAACCTACGAATTAGGTCTATTCCGCAAGGATACTATAAAGTGGCTTGCTCAAAAATGGACAAAGCCTTAAAGGTATGTCCGAGGCAATTAAAAAAGGCTTCCTCTGAGGAAGCCTTTTTTAATTAGGAAGGTTTATTTGTCGAAATAGTTTTAATCTTTAGTCGCTTCCCTTTCTGATTTTCTTTCGGTACGCTGACAATGATTTTACGAATCATACCTTGCCATTCCGGTATATCTCCTGCGTTCAATTCATAGGTATGATACTGCCCATCCGGAATCAGTTTAAGAGTTGTTTCTAGGTGAGTATAATCGACTAAGCGAGAAGAATTTTGACGAAATCCTACGATTGTCATTTTTTCTCCACTACCGTCATAAGCCATCTGGATATATAGTTTCTTATCTTTTCGGGTATCCCATACAAAATCAGGGCTCCACAAACTAGCCAAGCTATTATCTAAATCAATATTCCATTCTCCATTAAAAGGAGCTTCGACGATCTCATTGAAATAATTCCAGTGTTGTCGGTCTTTAGCAAAGTTAAAGTCAGGCTTGATCTGTTCGCTCTTATGCTCGGTGGCGTATTGACGCGTTTGTTCGACAGTACCTAAGATATACGCAAATTTGCTCTCATAGCGAAGATTACGATCTAAGACCTCGTTCATGTGAGCTCCGATCCTTCCTGTGTTGCCACTGAATTCATCACCTACATTAGGCCGACCGATCATCTCCGTAGAAAAATAAGTAACCGATGGAACCCACATACCAAGTCCAACACCCTTGTCATTATAAATATACGTCCAGTTTTCGGGTAAGTACATTTCAATACTGTTGGTCGTACCATTGGTAAAGGGTGGTGATGCTAAGTCAATGTCAGTTAGCGGTGCGTTAGTAAAAGGTGCTAAACCCCAGTAGGCCTTGCCACGGGTGAAATCGGAAGTTAGAAATCCACCTGCTATATCCTGACCTCGGCTTACGAGCGAATAGCTGTCCGTCCGATTCATCTGTAATACATTCCGCATTTCCAGTACATTCCCTTTTAGCTCAACATACGTCTCGACGGTACACTCACAGGGGACATTATTGAAGGCCCATTGCATGGGAATGGTTTTAAAGTAAAGTTTATTGCCCTCTACCCGACGCTCGATCACCCGGGAACCATTGCCATAAACGTCTCCAGTCTGAATTGGATCCCAGCCCATACCTGCCCAGGCGGGATGTGGAGAAACACCATTAGGTTTGTACGTTTCCAGGGGATACGAATAATACGCATACTGTAATTGACGACCCAGGTCAAAGTTATTAATTATGCTGGTAGAGCTATTGGCAGGCGACAGATAAGTGATGGCTCCACCGTAGTCCATACTAAACCCTACTTTCATGCTTTCGCTGGTAAGGTATACCATGGATGCGGGCTTTATAACGGGAGGATTGGGATTCCCACCTCCGGTTCCATCGCCACGTCCGCGTTCATCAACAGCATTGTTTTTCTTAGGCGAGAGTAGAAAACCCAGATCGCTACAACTGGTTAAGAGGCCGCTGGCGACTACTAAAACCAGTGCGGTTTTAACATAGGAAAAAGTCTTCATAAGCGGGTTCCGAGGAATAAATCGTTTTATATAGTGAGAAGTGAAACTACAGATCAAGGCCGTACTCCTGAATCAGGTACTCTTTCGCAATGAGTTCGCCTTTTTCGTACAATTGATGATCAAACAGGGCTGCATGGCCACTGTTCATACCACCCGTCCAGTCGTGAGTAGCGTACGGATCAAAGTCTACGTGCTTGACACGATACCCCGCATTACTGATCGACCAGAACCAGCCAGTGGCGGTATCCAGTCCGTCAATATTACCGAAAGCAGTCGCCGGACCCTGGGGCGTCGTGAGTGGACGGGCCAGGTCCAGATTCAACAGAGCCGTGTATTCATTCAGGCGACATTCGGGAATAGGCCAGGAGCTACGACGATTCATTTCATAGTCAAAATGGACCGTCCGGGCTCCGGGGTGCTGACGAACTAATTCCTGCACCTCCTCTTTTGAAGGCCGGTAATCCCAGTATTTTTCACTGTTACACTTGTTCGCAAAATAGGCGGGGCAATTCCAGCATTGTCCTACTTTACCTACGCCAATGTGATCGCCGATTTCGGAGAGATAAACGCCCACCAGATCTTTTTCATAGAGCACATCATTATGCGTAACCAACAGAAATTTCTTATCAGACTTTTCCCAGGCGTACTGATACCGGATGGCACGCCGAATGAAGGGAAGTTTCATGAGCCATTCTTTCTTGAATGGATTGGTCCATAACCAGAACCAGGGCCGATACCGAATGAGTTTATCACCTAAGAGCGGGTACAAAAAGGAAAAGTCAGTGCCTTGAGGTTGTTTCCGTTCTTCAATGAAATAAATCTTATCAATCCATTGCCCTGAATGCTTTAGCAGGGAAAGAAGCGTAACTGCGGTTTGATAAGGTTTGCCGTATACATTAATAGCGACATCTACGGGTAGGCGAGAAGGCATAAAGAACTGCAACTGGTTAATACGAGAACGAACCTTACCAGAAAAAGTTTGTAAAGTCCCTATCACAAAGAAAGGGTATTCCCTCCAAAGCCTCCGGCAATCAAGAAACTTTTTAGAAATTTTGGGTGCAAGTTCTTTCGTTTGCTTCCGATCCCCTAATTTTGCACGAATTTTGCCCGGCCCTTTCCGGGACCTTGATCGTTATTCGTTTGTCTGTTTTAGTAAGACCTTGAAATTCAGGCTCTACAAAATCAGCGAACTGCTAACTGATACCTGAAACAATGCCCAAAAATCCCGACATCAAATCCGTTCTGATTATTGGCTCCGGCCCCATTGTCATCGGTCAGGCCTGCGAGTTCGATTATTCTGGCTCCCAGGCGGCTCGCTCCCTCCGCGAAGAGGGTATCGAGGTTATTCTGATCAACTCCAATCCGGCTACGATCATGACAGACCCCCTCAGTGCTGATCATGTGTATCTCAAGCCATTGGAACGAAAGTCCATTATCGAGATTCTTCAGAAACACAAGGTTGACGCCGTTTTGCCGACTATGGGAGGCCAGACGGCGTTAAATTTAGCTATCGACTGCGACAAAGCCGGTATCTGGAAGAAGTACGGCGTGGAGATTATCGGTGTGGATATCAACGCCATCGAGACGACGGAGGATCGGGAAAAATTCCGGCTGAAAATGCTGGAACTGGGTGTGGGCGTTTGTAAAGGCCGCACGGCTCGCTCTTTCCTGGAAGGAAAAGAAATTGCTCAGGAAGTAGGTTTCCCGCTGGTAATCCGTCCCTCTTATACGCTGGGTGGTACAGGCGGTGGCTTCGTGAATGATCCGAAGGATTTTGACGAAATGCTCAACCGTGGTCTGCACGCGTCGCCCGTACACGAAGTACTCGTCGAGCAGTCAATTGTGGGCTGGAAAGAATACGAGCTGGAGTTGTTACGCGACGGTGATGGAAACTTCATCATCGTATGTTCGATCGAAAACTTCGATCCGATGGGCGTACATACGGGCGACTCGGTAACGGTGGCTCCTGCCATGACGTTGCCGGATACCCTGTACCAGAAAATGCGGGATATGGCCATCATGATGATGAATGGCATCGGTAAGTTCGCGGGTGGCTGTAACGTACAGTTCTCCGTAAACCCTGCGAACGACGATATCATCGCCATTGAAATCAACCCCCGCGTATCGCGTTCGTCGGCTCTGGCTTCTAAAGCTACGGGTTACCCGATTGCGAAAATTGCGGCGAAAATGGCCATTGGCTACCGTCTGCACGAGCTGATCAACCCGGTTACGGGCAGCACGTCGGCCTTCTTCGAGCCTGCCATTGACTACGTTATTGTAAAGGTGCCCCGCTGGAACTTCGACAAATTCAAAGGGTCGGACCGTCGCCTGGGTCTGCAGATGAAATCCGTTGGGGAAGCCATGGGTATCGGTCGTAACTTCCAGGAAGCTCTGCAAAAAGCCTGTCAATCGCTGGAAATCAAGCGGAATGGCATGGGAGCGGATGGCAAGGAACTGACCGATCAGGAAGCCATCCTGCAATCACTGGCGAATCCTTCCTGGAACCGTCTCTTTCACATTTACGACGCCTTCCGACTGGGTATTTCTTTCAAGAAAATTCAGCAGCTGACCAAAATCGATCGCTGGTTCTTGTACCAGGTTGAGGATTTGGTTCGTCTGGAAAAGGAGATCGAAAAACATACACTCGACTCCATTACGAAAGATTTACTGGAAGAAGCCAAAGTGAAAGGCTTTGCCGACCGTCAGATTGCTCACATGATCGATTGCCTGGAAAGTCAGGTATACGAAAAGCGAAATGAGCTGGGCATCAAGCGGATATTCAAATGCGTAGATACGTGTGCGGCTGAATTTGAAGCGAAAACACCATATTTCTACTCGACATTTACCAGTGGTTCAGAAACTTCGGATGATGAGTCGATCGTAACGCCGAAGAAAAAAGTAGTCATTCTGGGCTCAGGACCCAACCGGATCGGTCAGGGTATCGAGTTCGACTACTCCTGCGTCCATGGCGTACTGGCTGCGAAAGAAGCGGGTTACGAAACGATCATGATCAACTCGAATCCTGAAACGGTTTCGACGGATCCGGATATCGCCGATAAACTGTACTTCGAACCCGTATTCTGGGAGCACGTATACGACATCATCCAACACGAAAAACCCGAAGGGGTAATCGTACAGTTGGGCGGTCAGACGGCTCTGAAACTGGCTGAGAAACTGTCCAAGTACGGTATCAAAATCATTGGCACCAGCTACGAAGCACTCGATTTAGCGGAAGACCGCGGAGCCTTCTCCAGTCTGTTACGTGATCTGGGTGTACCGTACCCCAAATTCGATACGGTTGAAACGGCCGATCACGCCGTAGAAGTAGCTCGTACGCTGGGTTATCCCTTGCTGGTTCGTCCGAGCTACGTACTGGGTGGACAATCCATGAAGATTGTCATCAACGAAGAAGAACTGGAGCAACACGTTGTAAACACATTACGTGATATTCCGGGTAACAAAATCCTGCTCGATCACTTCTTAGAAAATGCCATCGAAGCGGAATCGGATTCGATCTGTGACGGAGAAAATGTGCACATCATCGGTATTATGGAGCACATCGAACCAGCCGGTATTCACTCGGGTGATTCGCACGCGGTACTACCGACGTTCGATTTGAGCGAAAACGTACTCCAGCAAATTGAAGAGTATACCAAGAAAATTGCCGTAGCTCTACGGACGAAAGGTCTGCTCAATATTCAGTTCGCCATCAAGGATGAAAAAGTGTACGTAATCGAGGCAAACCCCCGGGCTTCCCGTACGGTACCGTTCATCTGTAAGGCGTACCAGGAGCCTTACGTAAACTACGCAACCAAGGTAATGCTGGGTGACAAGAAAGTAACGGACTTTAATTTCAACCCCGTGAAAAACGGATACGCGATTAAAATTCCGGTATTCTCTTTCAACAAATTCCCCGGTGTAAATAAGGAGCTGGGACCTGAAATGAAATCGACGGGTGAAGCCATCTATTTCATTGAAGATCTTACGGACGAAGTATTCCAGCAGATTTACAGCGAACGGAATCTGTATTTGAGTCGTTAGATTTTACAGAAGTACTTATCCAGCCCCGCTCACTTTTGAGCGGGGCTTTTTACGTATAAACCTATTGATTTATAAGGTATTAAGAGGAAAAAACTAGCACATAAACGCAGGAATTGATTAGGAATGGGGCCGTTCGGCTACAATGTTACCTTTAGTCAATTGGGTACGGGATTTTAATACAATAGAGCGATACCTTTTTATCCACAACCGTCTGATCGGTTAAAACGCTCACTTGTATGCCTTATGTAGAAACCGCCCCCGACGTTCAAATCTTTTTCGAAGATTGGGGACAAGGACAGCCCGTTGTATTCCTGCACGGCTGGCCGCTAAACCACAAAATGTTTGAGTATCAGGTAAATCAGTTAGGAAATCATTATCGCTGTATTCTGATCGACCGCCGGGGCTTTGGCATGTCCGACAAGCCCTGGGAAGGTTACGATTATGATACGCTGGCGGATGATCTGAACGCTGTATTTGAAGCTCTGGATCTGCAGGATGTTACCATCGTAGGCTTTTCTCAGGGTGGTGGCGAAGCCATCCGCTACATGTCCCGCTATCAGGGAGCCCGGGTATCGAAACTGGTACTGCTCGGAGCCGCGGCTCCTCATATGATGAAGACGGATGATTTTCCGGATGGAATCGATAAGAGTATGTTCGATGAAATGATCGAAAACTCCTTACAGGATCGGGCAGCCTTTATCGAAGACTTCTCGAAGAAATTCTTTGGTGTAAGTCTGTTGAACAATCCGGTCAGTAGCAAACTGGCTGATTGGTTCCACGGACTGGCCATGCAGGCTTCACCCAAAGCAACCGTTGACAATATTCTGACCTTTAGCCAGGCCGACTTACGGGCTGATCTGGCTAGTATCCAGGTACCAACTCTGATCATTCACGGTACCAGCGATCAGGTGGTACCCTACGAAATTTCGGGCCAACTGCTGGCCGAAAATATTTCCGGATCGCAGCTGATTCCGTACGAAGGAGCTCCGCACGGATTCTTCTACACGGAGTGGCCTCGCCTGAATCAGGATTTGCTCGACTTCCTGGCCGTTCCAGTGGTAACTTCCAGTACGGTGCCCAGTGGTACAACCTGGTAAGGAAACCAATCAACCAAAAAAGGGGACTCATGAAAATGAGTCCCCTTTTCGTTTACGCTACTAATTTATAAAAACGAAAAAACTCCGGCCAGATGATCCAGCCGGAGTTTTCAGGACAACTTTTATTACTTGATGAACAGTCCAGCCAGGGCTAATACTGCTTTTTCATCGAGCGGTTCGTCGAAAGCTTCGGAAGCAGAATTATCCGTTTGACCGGGTAAGCCGCCAATGTATACACCCGCCTGTTTCACTACCTCTTCACCAGCGTATACTTCTTTCACTGCATTACCGCTGCTATTTCCCTGAATCCAGCCTTTGTCACCGCGAAGGGCACGTACCATAGCCGCGTGACGAGCTTCAACTGAGTGAATTTGCAGTGCTACCGTCAGGTAATCCGTTTGTTTAAGAACGCCAGCCTGACCTTTGTAAGCCCGAACGCCTAAATCTTCAAACGACTGCGAGTACACCAGGAAATTCTGGTAGTTATCGAAGGCAGGACCGAAGTCAAACGTAGGCATCGCAACCGTAACGTTGAGTTGTGCCAATGCACCCTGCAACAATTTCACGTGAGCGTCTTCATGTTTGCTGATCTGAGCAAAAATAGCCCGGTCCATACTCGGAATAAGACCTGATGTAGCCAGACCCTTTTTGTAAAAAGCGTCTTCGAGGTATTCCAGCGTCAAGGCATACTTGAGTACTTCCGTCGCGTTAGGCAAAGCAGCGTATGCCTTATTAACTACTGAACTGAAAAAAGTAGGCAGAGCGGCCAGAGCCGTAGCTTTTGCTCCAAATTTCAGTACGTGGCGACGATTATAGAAAGAAAAGCGATCTGCAGCTTCTGCGTCAACTTTTTCAATGTTCGAAAAGATATCGAATAGATTCATAGCAATCGAAAGTTTGAGAACTTACTAAGGAAGATATTTAGCAGTAAAAGCAGTTTTGATGAAGCCACCGTCCGTAACGATTTTCAAAACCTGCGAAGGCAGTAATGCCTTGTCCAGTCCAGATGCTGGATCTACTTCCATATCGCTGGCAAAAGCGGCAGTTTTAGGAGCTATCAAATTGCTGATGATGGCAGCGTGACGAGCTTCAACCGACACAATTTTCCCTGCTAAGAGTAAGTAATCAACGTTTTCGATGTATTTACCAGCTCCGTTGTAAGCAGCAACCCCGAGGTCTTCAAACGTCTTCGCCAGCGTTAGTACTTTCTCTTTCGTGGCAAACAGATCGTCTGGAAGGTTTACTTCGAGCGTTGGTAACACTTTTGACGTATCACCGTTTACCGCTGCCGTGATGGCCAGTTTGAAGAAGTCACGGTGAGCTGTTTCGTGAAGCTTGAGATCCGTGAAGATGGTACGCTCTTGCATCGTAAATCTTCCCATAACTGCTTCACTGGCAACTACTTTAGTATAGAAAGCTGCTTCCAGCTGTTCCAAAGCATAGGCATAGTTCAGGGCCCCTAAATCACCCTGGCCCAAATCAAAGACACCAGCAGGAGGTTCACCGTTGTGATCCGTACAGGCCGCTGCGAATAAGCCAACAGCTGCCGCAGAAGTGAAGCCCGCCGACTTGAGGAACGTACGACGACCCACAGCTGCTTTACGCTCCGAAGGATTTCCTTCCGGTTGAGCAGAGGTAATAGAAGAAGGATTCATAAATTATTATTGAAAAAGGATTAGTAAATAAGTTCAGCTTGGGTTGAAAAACGGATCAATGCAATGAAAGCGGTAAAGAAAGGAAAAGGAAAGCAAATATATTAACAAATGATAATGTTATTGATACGTACGCGAAAGCACAGATTGCGGTTTTAAAGAAAATTGATTTTTGTCAATATTTTTATAAATCGGAAAGAAAGTAGTGATTAGCTGCGAACAGGTACAATGAATTTACATCCGAAAAGATGCTAGAGAAGTTAATAGGGGCGGCTAATAACATACAAACAGGTTAAAGGGATTGGGCAAAATCTAACGGTAACAAACCTTATAAAATATCATACCAAACATCAATCCACAACGCGTACCGCTAATTTTAGGGGACTGGGAATTATTTTCCTTGCTTTATTCCCGACCAGGTTTTTGATACGGACAGAAAAGCCCCAAATGTGGACGGATATAAATCACCTGCGTCATAGGCAATTCGCGTCGCTACTGAGAAGCCTTTTAGCCAGTCCGGATGCGTAGAAAGAGCCAGTAACGAGGAGAATTGAGGAAGCGTACGCGGAAAAGGTAATGAGAAAGTCCCTCTGTTGAGACTGTACGTGAGACGAGCCTGAAAATTAAGTTTTTCGAATAAACTTCCCTGACCCGCTAAATGAAAAGCATTGACCCGATTATTCGGGAAGAAAAACTGTACGTTCGTTAGCGTTCCATTCAATAGTTCTGAACGAACGGGGAGTAAGGGTGTTCCAATCGCCCGGTCATAATACGACCAGCCCTGTATGTATTGGGAATGGTTGAAGTAATTATCGCCTCCCTGAAATCGGGCCGTGATGTCGAAGGTTGAACCCGCCTGATTGGTAGTAGTCAGATATTCAAAAAGGAGTTTGTTAAGTTTTACACGCCGGGAACTGGTAGGAAGTGACCAGCTAAAGCCATGCAGACCATCAAATCCATTTAGGAATAAAAGGCCCGACAGGTCTTCAAATAGATGTTGATGGTACCACAGGAAAGACTGGCCATTGCCTTTTATCGATACGGCAAAGTCATAGTTCCCTAAGTGATTACCCACGCGATTTTCGCCGTCAAAACCCGTAAAGCGGTCATTATTACGTTCGCTGGAAAGCTGACCTAATAGAATACCACGAATAAAATCTCCCGGATTGGTAGTCAGATGACCGTTTACTGCGAAAGGTGACGAACGCAGATAATCGGCATGACCTCCCCACTGAACCATGTGATTGATTCCCACGTACACCGCAACCCGGCCCGAAGGCTTTCCAAAACGGCCATGCAGGGATTTGTAATGGAGATAAGCTCCCTGGATATACGGAACATTAAACCAGCCGTGAGCCAGCGTACCGCGTAAGGCAACGAAATTGCGAAGAAACTTTAGTGGAATAAATCCCGCCGTACCGATCTGAATTTTGGGAATGGGCAGAGCATTATTGGACCAGGCAATGGAACCTGAAGTGAGTGTAGTATCCGTAATACCAATGAATTCCCGGCGACGCCCTCCCCAGAGTTCTATCTTTCCGTAACGGAGCTTCAGGTAGGCTTCGGGTAGTACAAATTTTTGTTGGGTACCACTGACCAGTGCTCCTTCGACGCCCAGGCCCCAATCCAGCTTTCGACGATTGCGTTGGATGGAATCGGGAAGTGGGGTAGCGAAGTCAACCGAAAGGCCTGCCCGGACCAGGCCCGCTGGTGCTTCGAGTGGAATCAGTCCGTATTGATTCGCCCGGAGCCAGAAAGGAGATTGCTCTGCACCAGATACGAGTCCGCTGGCTTCGGCTTGCAGGGTATAGGGCTTGGCAAGCTGACCCCAGGCCGTACTGGAAAGCAGCCACACCAGCAGGATCAGACCGTAAGCTCCGAAAGAAAACCGTAACGTAGGCCGGCAAAGAGGCATGAATTAGCGACAAACAGGTGTGGTACTGGACAGGAGCGGTAAAAGTAACAGTACAAACCAGGATCGTAGATGAGTTGTTTATAAATTTTACGTGAAGTCTTTGGGAAGTGGCCGCTATTTTTGTGATTCATCGACTGATCGACCTTCATGAGTCAGCTTCTGGAAATTGCCAAACGGTTAAATGCCCTTGCTCAGGCGGGCCTAACCTATTCACCCAATGCCTACGACTTAGAGCGTTTCGAAGAAATACGAACGATTAGCATAGAATTGCTTCACACGCTGACGGACGAACCCGTCGAAAAAATTGCTCCTTTGTTTGCCAGCGGTACGGGTGAATATCCAACGCCCAAAGTAGACATCCGGGCCGTAATTTTTCGGGGTGAGGATGAAGTACTGATGGTTCAGGAGAAAATCGATAATCTTCGCTGGACGTTGCCGGGTGGCTGGGCCGACATCGGGTATACCCCTACAGAAGTAGCTGTGAAGGAAACCCAGGAAGAAACCGGATTACTGGTGCGACCGGTACGTTTGCTGGCGGTACTTGATAAGCGGCAGCACCCGCATCCACCCCAACCCTGGTACGTGTACAAGTTTTTCATCCGCTGTGAAGCCGTTGGTGGTGAGATTACTGCCGATGGTCACGATATTGGGCAGGTTCGCTGGGTGCATCGAACGGAAATCCCCGAGCTTCCGTTATCAGAGGACCGGGTAACAGCCTCGCAACTCGAAATGCTGTTTAACTTTGCAACAAATCCGGACGCTCCTGTGTTGTGTGATTAAGCTTTAGAACCCTATGATCTTCAAGATATTATTGATTGTAATGGCCATTGGCTTTATTTTTCCACGAATCGTTCGCTGGGTATTTCGTCTGTTTTTAAAAGATCAGTTCTCGCGGGTAGAGCGGGAGTTCCGTCAGGAGAAAGCCCAAAGTCGTCAACGTGAAGGGAAAGTAAATGTAGATTATGCTCCACCCCAGAAAGAAGGCTACAAGGGAGGCGATTATATTGATTATGAGGAAGTGAAGGAGTAAAAATCATGACTGCCCAAGTACTCTTCCGACACATTTCCGAAACTCTTGCCAGCGTATACGATTCCAACGAAGCCAAAGCCATTGCGTACCTGGTGTTGGAAAACCGGTATGGGCTTAATCGAACGGCTGTCGCCCTCAATACTCCCTTGCCCGCAGAGGTGGCTGAGGTAACGCCTCTCCTGGAACGATTGAAAAATCAGGAACCCGTACAGTACGTGTTGGGAGAAGCTGATTTTTACGGCCGTACGTTTGCAGTAACCCCGGCGGTACTCATCCCCAGACCCGAAACCGAAGAACTGGTACAATGGGTGTTACAGGAATTAAAAGCAGCAGATGCTCCACTAGTACTGGACATCGGTACCGGAAGCGGCTGCATTGCCCTCACGCTGGCTGCCGAACGCCCGGATGCCCGGGTAACGGCTCTGGATGTTTCAGCGGAAGCGTTGACCGTAGCCCGAAACAATGCCCAGCGTTTGGGGGTAACCGTCGAGTTTATTCAGAAAAATGCCCTGATTCTTCAGGACCTCCCCTCTCAGCGATACGCCGCCATCGTATCCAATCCGCCGTACGTGAAACAGGCCGAAGCCGCCACCATGCTTCCCCATGTACTGGACCACGAGCCTCATCTGGCCCTGTTTGTAGCGGACCACGATCCCCTGATTTTTTACCGGGCCATTGCTCAGTACGCCAGCACGCATTTGCTGGAAAATGGCTTTTGTGCGGTTGAAATCAATCAGGCTCTGGGGCCAGAGACAGCGGCAGAATTTAGTAAAGCTGGATTTGACCACGTGGAGATCAGAACGGATCTTTCGGGACGGGATCGGATGATTCTGGCCCGTAAATAATGAATGAAGATTGTCCTTCTACGGATTCCGCCCTATTTTCGATCCCCGGTTCTAACGAACCACTTATGAACAAAAAACTGTTTTTCCGGAACTAGCAACTAGCTCGGTTTCCGTAACATGCATATTATGGCTGATCTACAGCACGCCCGAAAAATCAAACAGATGTTTACCGAAATGAGCAAAGTCGTCGTTGGACAGGAACGGCTGCTCAATCGTTTACTGATTGGCTTGTTTACGGGAGGGCATGTCTTACTGGAAGGGGTTCCGGGTCTGGCAAAAACCCTTACGATCAATACGCTGGCAAAAGTACTGGATCTGGACTTTCACCGAATTCAGTTTACGCCGGATCTGCTTCCCGCAGATTTAGTCGGAACCATGATTTTTGACCGGAAGATGGACGATTTCCGGGTACGGAAAGGACCCGTCTTCGCTAACCTGATTCTGGCCGATGAGGTAAACCGGGCCCCAGCCAAGGTACAATCGGCTTTACTGGAAGCCATGCAGGAAAAACAGGTCACGATTGGTGACCAGACGTTTCCACTCGATAAGCCTTTTTTTGTGATGGCTACGCAAAACCCGGTCGAGCAGGAGGGAACCTATCCCTTGCCGGAAGCTCAGGTAGACCGGTTCATGATGAAAGTTTTCGTGGATTATCTAGACAAGGTGGATGAGCTGGAGGTCATGCGTCGGATGACGAATATGGAGGCCGTGTACGAAGTGAAACCGATCCTGAATCGGGACGAAATCTTTGAAATTCGGAAAGAAATCAATCAGATTGCCATTTCTGAAACGCTCGAACACTACATCATCGAGCTGGTATTTGCGACACGCCGTCCGCTGACGTACGGCTTGAAGGAAGAGGCCCGCTATATTCAGTTTGGAGCCTCGCCAAGGGCCAGTATCGCCCTGAACCTTGGGGCCAAGGTACTGGCGTATTTTGACGAACGGGATTACGTATTACCCGAAGACATCAAGGAAATAGCCCCCGACGTCCTGAATCACCGGGTACTGCTCAACTACGAAGCCGAAGCCGACGGCATTACCAGTCTACAGGTAATCGATTCTATCTTACGACGCGTAGCAATCGGACGATAGATGGGGTTGTTGGTTAATGGTTGTTAGTTACTGGTTTTTAATGGGAGTCAAATTCACTCTGAAAATCCCAAACGGTAACCCTAACAACGATCAACCAACAACTAGTAACTAAATATCTACTTACTAATTTCCAGCATTGCTTTTACGGCTTTCAATGCTTTCACCCGCGTTTCTTCCGGCACGTGGATTTCCGGCATTTCGTAGTACATGCAGTTGTACAGTTTTTCAACGGTATTCATTTTCATGTACGGACATTCGGAGCAGGCACAGAAATTCTGTTCATTGGCCGGAGCCGGAATGATCAATTTATCCGGATTAGCCAGCTTCATTTTGTGCATAATTCCGGCTTCCGTTGCTACGATGAATTCCTTGTTTGGAGACGTTTGCACATACGCCAGCAGACCCGTAGTACTACCCACATAGTCGGCCTCCATCAAAATATCTTCCTTACATTCGGGGTGGGCTACCAGTAAGGCATTCGGGTGTTCGGCCCGTAGTTTGGCCAGTTTTTCCCGCGAAATGTCAATGTGAACGATACAGGCTCCATCCCATAAAATCAGATCCCGCCCCGTTTTCTTGGCTACGAAACGACCCAGGTTAGCATCAGGAGCAAAAATGATCTGGCGATCTGCGGGGATGGATTCGACGACTTTCAAGGCATTTGATGAAGTACAGATAATGTCCGTCATCGCCTTAATGTCCGCCGTGCAATTGATATAGCTTACTACAACAGCATCCGGATGTTGAGCTTTAAATGCCGCAAAATCTTCTTTCGGAGCAGAGTCGGCCAATGAGCAGCCCGCATTGAAATCCGGAATGACTACCTTCTTGTTTGGATTCAGAATTTTAGCGGTTTCGCCCATGAAGTGAACGCCGCAAAAAACGATCATATCCGCCGTGGTCTGTTCGGCAGCCTGAGCTAGACCCAGACTGTCGCCTACGAAATCGGCTAGATCCTGAATTTCGCCATCCACGTAATAGTGAGCCAGAATAACCGCATTCTTCTCCTTTTTCATGCGAAGAATCTCGGCCTTTAAATCAACATTCTTGGGTACAGAGCGACTGATATAGCCAATACGTTTGACTTCCTCTTCAGTGCTCATGGGGAATACAGCAGGCATACATTTCTTTGGGTTTGGAGTTTAGCGTTTTGGGTTTAGCATCAAAGATCATTTACTCAAAACGCTAAACCCCAAACACCAAACTCAACTTATTTTCTCGTTGTTACCAGGCCTTTAAACTAAGGTCTAAACTCTTTACCTGATGGGTTAGGGCACCCACTGATACGAAATCAACGCCACATTCGGCGTAGGTACGGATGGTTTGCTCATTGATGCCACCCGAGGCTTCCGTAGGGTATTTTTTATTCACGCGGCGAACGGCTTCCCGCATGTCATCAAAGCTAAAATTATCCAGCATGATGCGGTGGAGTGACTGCGTTTCACCGACTCGTAATACTTCGTCCAGTTCCGCCAGATTGCGTACTTCAATCTCAATTTGCAGGTCTCTTCCGGTTTCTTTCAGGTACACGTTCGCTTTCGTAAGAGCAGCTTCGATTCCACCGGCATAATCCACGTGATTGTCTTTAATGAGAATCATGTCGTACAAAGCATAGCGGTGATTAACGGCTCCGCCGATCCGCGTGGCCCATTTTCGCAAATGCGGAAATTGGGCGTGGTTTTCCGTGTATCCAGCAATTTGCAGGGCAAATCCGCAATCCGGTCAGCCAGACTACGGGTGTAGGTCGCAATGCCACTCATTCGTTGCATGCAGTTCAGTACCAAGCGTTCCGCTTTCAGAATCGATTGCGAACTACCTTCAACGGTCAGAGCGATGTCTCCCTTCTGAATCGGCGTACCATCCTGAAGCAATACCTCTACTTTCAGTTCCGGGTCTACTTCGGCGAAAATAAGTTGTGCCACTGCGACCCCGGCGAGGATGCCCGTGTCTTTCACTAGTAAACGGGCCCGGCCCATGGCAAAGGGCGGAATGGTCGCTAAGGAGGTATGATCGCCGTCGCCTACGTCTTCCTGCAAAGCCAGGCGTATGAATTCGTGAATGTCTTGTCCGTACATATAAAAAGAGCTTCCCAGAGGCTGGTTTAGTAAGCGAAAATAATACATTTCCTTGGGTGAATGGTCTTGAACTTCGTGCAACCCACCAGAAGGGTTGGTCCTTTTAATGGGATTGCGTATATTGGAAAGCCTCTATTCAAACCATTTTTCGGAAAATATATGATTAACAAAGGACCTTTATTAACTGTTCAATCCAAGCGTCACTGGCTTTATTTCTGGGGTGCTCTCGTAGCTATGGCATTGCTCTGCATTGGTGCAGGAATATTCTTCTCCTATTCTTTTTTTAGTCATTATGGCTTGCGAAAAACCACTACGGGTGAACAGGCATTCATGATTTTTGGGGTAGTGTTTATTATTTCTTTCTTCTACGGAGCCTGGTCATTCTGGGAACAGGCTCCGAGGATCGTTCTGGATACTGAAAAACTAATCTATAACGGTACCGAAGTCTTTTACTGGAAAGATCTGGAACGACTGGAATTAACCGGAAAGCACCACTCCAAACTCCTATGGGCCACGGGTGAGGGCGTACAGATGTTATTCAAGGGAAATGTCAAACGCGTCTTTTTCGATCACATGTACCAGAATAGCTGGTTGATGAAGCTCTTTCTGGAACAGATCGTACTGCAACAGCAGGAAAGAATCAGTCTGCCTCGGGTAACCGTTCTGGAATACAGCACGAATAAGGCTGCTTATTATCGGGGGAGTGTATGGCGGGCTATGCTGTTTTATATGTTTTTAGTAATTAATGTTTCACTAGCCCTTTCGCTTCAAAATCCCGTTAACAGAGAACCTTCGCTTATGCTGGGTTACGTTACAATAATCTTTTTTTTCTGGCGTATGGCCGCTCATTGCCTATACTATGTGGGTATATCTGAAACGGAACTTGTCATCAGAAATCGTCTGTGGCCTGGTTATCAGAAAGTATTCCTCTTGGAGGAACTGCGGGAAGTAGCTTATGAACACAAAGGGAAAGGCCTTCACGCTATAAAAGTCATTCGGAAGGATTTTAAAACCCATTCCTTCATCGCGGATGGCTTAAGTAAGCGGGAGTGGCTGAATCTACGCGATAAGCTGCGGGCTCAGGGGATGCGGGTACGAAATGAACTGGGGATTCGCAGAAAACGTGAGGCTACCGTTTGAAGCGGACTATTTCTAAACATTTTCCTAAGTAATCGGTTGGAGAGTCCTTGTCTTTCCAAAAAATTGCTATTTTCGTCCCCGCAAATGAAAAGTCCACGTTCCATAGCACGGTTATTCAGCTTGTTTCTGGCAAGTGTGTTACTGATTGCTTCGGTAGCAGTGAAAGGCGTATCGGCGAAAGCATTGCCCCTGCCTAAAGCTCCTACTGAAAAGTCAGATCAGACTTCGGGTACACCCAAAGCAACCGTTCAGGCACTCTCCCCGATGGCGACGGTCTCGGTGGCCGATTTTTCATTTACGCAGGACTTTTACCTGCTACCGCCCTCGGTGTACTGCTTCGAAGTCAGCAAGCAGCAACCTACGTCGGTTGGAATCCCTCAGTTCCGACTTCCTTATCATGAGGTGCTCTTTGAGCACGTGATTTCACCGAACGCTCCCTAGTCTCTTTATCCGGATTCTCAATCCTAGTTTCAATAGTATCCTTTTCCAATTGTTTTCTTATGTACTCTGGTTGTGGGCGTAAGTGCTCGTAACCCAAAGCCAATTTATCCATGCAAAATCGTGGTGTTATAGTGGCTCTAACGGGGATTTTTGCCGCGTTATGCCTCTACTACCTCTCTTTCACGTTCGTATCGCAGGATTACAAGAAAAAAGCGATCGAATACGCTACGGATCCCCGCACGGGCGAAGTAGACAAAGCAAAAAAACAACGGTATACGGATTCTTTGTGGAAAGAAGATGTATGGCTGGGAAGTACCCTGCAACAGGTAACCGAGCGTGAACTGAACCTGGGTCTTGACCTTCAGGGCGGTATGCACGTGATTCTGGAAGTATCTCCGGTAGACATCATCAAGTCGCTGTCCGGTAACAGCCGCGATCCCAAGTTCCTGGAGGCTCTGGCCGTTACGCAGAAAGAGCAGGGTAACTCACAGTCGAACTTTGTCGATGCCTTTGCTCGTAACTTCAAAAGCCTGAATCCCGATAAGAAACTGGCGGATGTTTTTGCGAATGCTACGAACCGGGCTACGATCAACTTCCAGACTTCCGATGCGGATGTGGTGAAAATGATCAAAACCGAGGTAGATGGTGCCGTAGAGCGTGCCTTCCGCGTTATTCAGCAGCGGGTGGATAAATTCGGCGTATCGAACCCGAACATTCAGCGTATCCCGAACTCTGGCCGTATTCAGGTGGAATTAGCGGGTGTGGATGATCCGGCTCGGGTACGTAAACTGTTGACGGGTTCTGCGAAACTGGAATTCTGCGAAGTATACGAATTGCAGGAATACGCTCCGGCTCTGGATGGTATTGGTAATATTCTCTTGGAAGAAGAACGTGAGCAAAGTGCGGCTCTGAAAAGCCCCGCTACGCAACAGGCTTCCGTAGATACAGCTGCTAAAGCAAACGGTGGTCTGGCGTCTGCTCTGACGAAAAAAGATTCAGGTGCTGCCAAAAGCGACACTACGCAATCGACTAACGCAGGTGCTGCTCTGACGAAACTGTTCATCCCAATGCAGGATGGACTGGGTGTAGCCGTAAAAGATACGCCTCGGGTAAATGCTCTGCTGGCTCGTAACGACGTTCGTACTTTACTGCCTTCAGACCTGAACTTTGCCTACGAAGCCAAGCCTCGTACGATCAATAACAAAGACATCATGGCTTTGATCGCGGTAAAACGCGGTCCGAACGGTGAAGTTCCCCTGGATGGTTCAGTAATCATAAACGCTTCACAAGATTACGATCAGAGCGGTCGCGTGGACGTTTCCATGCAAATGAATCCCGAAGGTGCCCGTAAGTGGAGAAACCTGACGGCTGCAAACATCGGTCGCCGGATTGCCATTTTGCTGGATGGTTATGTACAATCAGCTCCGGTAGTAAACGGTGAAATTCCGAATGGTAACTCTAGTATCTCCGGAAACTTTACGCTTGAAGAAGGCAAAGATTTAGCCACGGTACTGAAAGCAGGTAAACTGCCCGCTCCGACGACGATCGTAGAAGAAGCCGTCGTAGGTTCAACGCTGGGTTCAGAAGCAGTTAACGCGGGTATTCTGTCTTCGGTAGTAGGTCTGTTCGTCGTACTGATGTTTATGCTGGCGTACTATAACCGCTCTGGTTTCATTGCCGACATCGCCCTGCTGATCAACTTGTTCTTCCTGATGGGTATCATGGCGTCACTGGGTTCAGTATTGACCTTGCCTGGTATCGCCGGTATCGTACTTTCGATTGGTATGGCCGTGGATGCGAACGTACTGGTCTTTGAACGGATCAAGGAAGAGTTAGCTCTAGGAAAGCCGATGAAGCTGGCCGTGAGTGACGGTTTCAAAAATGCGACTTCTTCGATCATTGACTCCAATGCTACTACGCTGCTGTCTGGTCTGATCCTGTTGTTCTTCGGAACGGGTCTGATCCTGGGCTTCGCCGTAACGCTGGTCATCGGTATTTTCACTTCGCTATTTGCGGTATTCTTCGTAAGCCGGGCGTTAATGGATATCTGGGTAGAAAAAGGCTGGAAAATCAACTTTGTTTCGGGTCTGACCAAAAACTGGTTCAAAGATTCGGACTTCGATTTCGTATCGAAACGTCGTCTGTATTATACCATTTCTTCCGTAATCATTGCGGCCGGTATCCTTTCGGTAGTAATCAAAGGATTCGGATTGGGCGTTGATTTCAAAGGTGGTCGTACCTACGTTGTACGTTTTGACAAGAGCATCAGTACCGACGATGTTCGTACGGCTCTGGAAGGACCTTTGGACGGCTCACCTGAAGTAAAAACCTACGGTGGTAGCGGTATCGGTGGTGATCAGGTACAAATCACGACGGATTACCTGGTAGACCAAACGACGGTAGAAGCCGATCGCGAAGCTCAGAACAAGATTATTCAGGGCGTGAGCAAAATCGGTAAAGCTGAAATTCTGAGTTCGTCGAAAGTAGGACCTACGATCGCGAATGACATGATTTTCTCGTCGCTGTACTCCATTCTGGCGGGTATTGCGGTTGTGTTTGGTTACATCCTGCTTCGCTTTAAGAAACTGGCGTTCGGTTACGGAGCAATGGTGGCGGTATCGCACGACGTACTGATTATCCTGGCTATCTTCTCGATTTTCAACGGCATTCTGCCCTTCTCACTCGATGTAGATCAGTCCTTCGTAGGTGCCTTGCTGACGATCATGGGTTATTCGATGAACGATACGGTCGTCGTCTTTGACCGCGTTCGGGAATACCTGCGGGAGGGTAGTGCGAAAAACGAAAGTATTCCGACGATTATCAACAACGCCTTGAACTCGACGCTAAGCCGTACGGCCGTAACGGGTCTTTCAACGATGCTGGTACTGATCGTACTGTTCTTCTTCGGCGGTGAAACGATTCGTGGTTTCTCGTTCGCCATGTTGATCGGGGTCATCGTAGGTACGTACTCTTCGCTGTTCGTAGCTACGCCAATCGTGGTTGACTTCCTGACGAAAGATCAGGAGCAAAAAGGAGCAGCTCTGGAAGTAGCTAAAGTGAATAAGCCTGCGGATAAATTTGCAGTTCCTTCACCCGAAGATTTCCTGATCGAAGGTGAAGAACCACAAGCTGCGGCTGAAAAAGCTAAAAAGGAGAAGAAAGATCGGATCATCAAGCCGAAACTTTAAGAAGCGATTTGTGGGTAGTTAAGCCGTAACAGAAGCCATGCTTCCAATCAACGATTGACTATCTTACGAGTTATGCATAAAACAGGCCTGCCGAACATCGGTAGGCCTGTTTGCTTTACATGAACAAATCGTAATCGGGTAATACGCTTGTTTAGCTCGGGTTGATTAGAGACAAAACCATTCGCTCTGACAAATAGAAACTTGTCAATAGCGTGTACGTATGCAGGGATTCTTACTACTCTATTGGGCGTAATAGCGATGCGGCAAGAAAGCCATTACGGGCGGTACCGGAAGGAATTGGTATCCATGCCAAATGAAATCATTGGTTCAAATGACATGAATTGATTGTAAATATTAGGTAAGTTTATTGAAAAGGCAAATAGTATTTTGATTTTACAGAAAAAGTCAAAATTTTTATTGAGTTATCTACGCTGATAGGTAAGAAAAGAGTAGGCAACGGAATGTTTATCGTCTTGCGGATGATCCTGACGGTGGATTAGTTCGAAGACATCCGTGCTAAATTCAGGAAAATACGCGTCTCCTTTGAATTGGCCATGAATGAGAGTAAGTTCCAGCACATGGGCTTTGGGAAGCGTTTCCGAGTAAATCTGAGCACCGCCCAGTACCATCACTTCTTCTTCATTTTTGTAATAGTCCAGAGCTTCGTCAATACTGTTCATCACCAGAAACCCAGGATCAACCTGATAATTGGGCTGGCTGGTTACAACGATATTCCCGGCTTTCGACCAAATGCGGTCCGGCGTATCGTAGCTTTTCCTGCCCATGATGGTTTTCTTACCCGCAATCAGTCGTTCTACGTGGGCGTGATCATTGGGTAAAAAAGGCCAGGGGAGAATTCCATGATTACCGATGAGGCGATGCTCATCCATGGCGGCTACGAGAGTAATTTTCATGTGGGCAGTTCGTTACTGGAAAAGACGATTGATCGCCAAAAATAACAAGAGTCTCTATACTTGTTATTTTTCGCTCTAAAATGAAACTGCCGACTCACAAGAGTCGGCAGTTTAAATGATATATGCATTGACGTTCCTTTGGTACTTACGCCGCCATAATGAACTGATCCGCATTTTCATCGGGACGAATCCGTAGTACATTGGCTAAGGTCAGCGTAATCAAGGTTTTGGAAGCCATCCACATGGGAATATGAGCGATTTGCGAGAAAAGCTGTACTGTAATGCCCGGATGATCACCGAGGTATTTCATCAGTACTTCTTCTTTGTGACCATATTTGAATTTTACGTCCTGCACCCGATCCTCCCATTTCAAAATTTGCCGTACTTCTTTGCTGGCCTGAATGGAACGATCATTAACGCGTACGTACGTCTTCTTTTCCTGCTGAGCTGGATCCAGGCTAACGTAGTGAGGGCGTTGCTGGCTACGCGGAATGCGGAACACAAGCACTTCGCGTTCATTTTCTACGTAGACACGTTCAAGGGTATATTCAATTGCAGGAAAGCAATATTTTTCGAGGGCTCGGCACAAAATGAATTCATCATCGTCGGCGAACTTCAAACCCGGTATCGACTTATCATCACCGACGCCTACTAACAGAATGCCACCCTGGGTATTCGCAAAAGCCACCACCTCGCGGATAATCTTCTCAGGATGGTTCGCTTTTAGCTTAAATTCCAGCCGCTCATTTTCTCCTTTCTTCACCAGTTCTTTCAAGGCTCGAAGATCCATCGTGCCTCGTACACTGCGGGTGGCAGTTTTTTCCGCCATTCCCGACCAGCCATCCTTCATGACCATCGTAGTTAGAGGGTTTCCCAAATTTAACCAATCCTCTAAAAGAAAAAAGGGTTCAGAGGAAATTATTTTTATACGTATAAAATGCTTTTCCTTCCGGGAAAATTCCAAACATTTTACTCTATTTTGCCGTTACCACTCACAGCATCACTCTTTTATCCAATGGAATGGGTTTGGAATATCCTGATTGTTCTAGGGACGTTTTTACTAATGGAAGCAGTAGCCTGGTCGACGCATAAGTACGTTATGCACGGCTGGTTATGGTCCTGGCATGAGGACCATCATCATCCCCATGCTGGCTTTTTTGAGAAGAACGATTATTTCGCCGTAGTGTTTGCCACGGTAGCTATTTCTTTAATTCTAATCGGTAGCGAAGTGCCTTCCGTGCGGTTTTTATTGTGGGTAGGCATTGGCGTAACGGCATACGGACTTTTCTATTTCATCTTCCACGACATCATCGTGCACCGGCGAGTGAAGATTAAGTTTGTAGCCCGTTCCCGCTACATGAAACGAATCATGCGGGCCCATTATATCCACCATAAAGTACACACCAAACAAGGTGCCCAGGCCTTCGGCTTTCTATACGCTCCGAAGAAGTTTGAGCAGGAGAAAATGTAGATAGTTTACAGTTTGCGGTTTTCTGTTTTCAGTTAAAAAGCGAGGGCCTTCCAAAATCTGGAAGGCCCTCGCTTTTTAACTGAAACAAGCTTTGTAATTACAGTTTAACATGGATTCCAAACAACTGAAAACAGAAAACCGCAAATTGAAAACGCAACTTATTTCTTCAACATATTCGGCAGTTTGATTTTACCGTCCTGTACTTTATTCATCGTTTTCATCATCTTCCGCATTTCCTCGAACTGTTTCATCAGGTTGTTTACCTGCTGAATGCTCGTGCCCGAACCGGCCGCAATCCGGCGGCGGCGTGAACCGTCGATCAGATCCGGGTTTTTGCGTTCTTTCAGCGTCATGGAGCTGATGATGGCTTCAATGGGTTTAAACGAGTCGTTGCTGATGTCTACGTCTTTAATCGCACCCCCCAGACCGGGAATCATGCCCATCAAATCCTTGATGTTACCCATCTTCTTGATTTGCTGAAGCTGCGAGTAGAAATCCTCGAAGTTGAACTGGTTCTGACGAATCTGTTTATTGATCCGGTTCGCTTCTTCTTCGTCGAAAGCCTGCTGAGCCCGTTCAACCAGCGAGAGAACGTCACCCATACCGAGAATCCGGCTGGCCATCCGATCGGGGTAGAAAATGTCGAGATCTTCCATTTTCTCACCCGTCGACATGTACTTGATGGGCTTGCTCACCACCTGACGAATCGAAAGGGCTGCACCCCCGCGAGAATCCCCGTCGAGTTTGGTCAGTACAACTCCGTCGAAGTTCAGACGATCGTTGAACGTCTTGGCCGTATTTACTGCATCCTGACCCGTCATCGAATCCACGACGAAAAGCGTTTCCGTCGGCTCAATGGCCTTCTTCACGTTTTCTACTTCCTGCATCATGGCCTCATCAATCGCCAGACGACCCGCGGTATCAATGATGACTACGTTCTTGGAGTTTTTCTTCGCGTACTCAACGGCGTTGCGGGCAATTTCAACGGCGTTCTTATTATCAGGTTCCGCGTAAACTTCAACGCCGATCTGCTCACCCAGGGTTTGAAGCTGGGCAATAGCGGCCGGGCGATAGATGTCACAGGCGGCTACAATCACCTGCCGACCTTGCTTCTTAATGTTATGGGCCAGTTTACCCGTAAACGTCGTTTTACCCGATCCTTGCAGACCGGCAATCAGGACGATCGCAGGAGAACCTTTGAGGTTGACACTTTCCGCCTGACCACCCATGAGTTCGGTCAGCTTGTCGTGTACAATTTTTACCAGCATCTGGCCGGGCTCCACCGCAATCATGATCTTCTGACCAATGGCTTCTTCCCGGATCTGATCCGTAATATCTTTGGCTACTTTAAAGTTAACGTCGCATCGGTAAGAGCCCGGCGAATTTCCTTCACCGTGGAGGCCACGTTTACATCGGTAATCTTTCCGCTGCCTTTGAGGGTACGGATGGCTTTATTGAGCTTGTCCTGTAAATTATCAAACATGGTTAGTAAAGAATACTAAAGCGTAAGGTCTGTAGATTGGAAAAGGCTTTGGCTAAACCTTCAAAAAATTCATATTCAGCGTATGACTTCGAATTTTTTTGGCAAAGGTACCATTCACAAACGACTATTTGAATAGATAAAATCCCATAAATGGTTTTTTTTGGCTTGATTTCACCGTCCTGCTTACCTTTGGGGTTCAATTCATTACCTGACTCTTTCCGACGTCTAATCATGCAGAAAATTAAAGTAGCGAACCCAGTCGTCGAACTCGACGGGGACGAAATGACCCGAATCATCTGGAAGTTTATCAAAGAAAAGCTGATTCTTCCCTACGTTGATGTCGATATTAAATACTACGATTTAGGTATCGAATACCGTGACGAAACGAATGATCAAGTGACGGTAGATGCCGCTAACGCCATTAAACAATACGGTGTTGGTATCAAATGTGCCACGATTACGCCCGACGAGGACCGCGTGAAGGAATTCAACCTCAAGCAAATGTGGAAGTCGCCCAACGGAACGATCCGTAACATCCTCGATGGTACGGTATTCCGGGAGCCGATCGTAATGCAGAACGTTCCTCGCCTGGTAACCACCTGGACGTCTCCCATCATCGTTGGCCGTCACGCGTTCGGTGATCAGTACCGGGCAACGGATTTCATCGTACCTGGTAAAGGTAAACTGACGATGAAATTCGAAGGTGAAGACGGAACGGTACAGGAATACGATGTTTTCAACTTCCCCGGAGCTGGCGTAGCCATGGGTATGTACAACCTCGATGAATCCATCGCTGGTTTCGCCCGTTCCTGCTTCCAGGTAGGTCTGCAAAAAGGCTGGCCCGTATACCTGTCTACGAAGAACACGATCCTGAAGAAATACGATGGTCGTTTCCGTGACGTATTCCAGGCGGTTTTCGATGCAGAATTTGCTGAGAAATTCAAAGAAGCCGGTATTACGTACGAACACCGTCTGATCGATGACATGGTAGCCGCAGCTCTGAAATGGAGTGGCAGCTACGTATGGGCTTGTAAGAACTACGACGGCGACGTTCAGTCGGATACCGTTGCTCAGGGCTTTGGCTCACTCGGTCTGATGACTTCTGTACTGCTGACGCCCGATGGCTCCGTGATGGAAGCTGAGGCGGCTCACGGTACCGTAACGCGTCACTACCGCGAACACCAGAAAGGAAACCGTACGTCAACGAACCCGATTGCTTCGATCTACGCCTGGACGCGTGGTCTGGCCTTCCGTGGTAAGCTCGACGGTAACGAAGAACTGATCCGTTTTGCTACGGCTCTGGAAGAAGTTTGCGTAGAAACCGTAGAAGCGGGTAAAATGACCAAGGATTTGGCCATCACTATCCACGGTAACAAAGTAAACCACGGCGAGCATTACCTGTACACGGAAGAATTCCTGGACGAGCTCGACAAAGGCTTACAGGCGAAACTGGCGAAGTAATCGTCGGGACTGACCCAAGAAAAAGGCACTTATCCGCGAGGGTAAGTGCCTTTTTGCTTGAAGGAAAACTAAGTTTACATATCGTCTAACTCTTCTTCTTCAAAGTCTTCGGTATCTTCATCTTCGTCATCCTGTTCAGCGGTAAACTCGTCCATTTCTTCCGCTGGGTCCATGGTATCACCACTTTCATCCATGGGTTCGTCGTAAAATTCGAAATCGTCTTCTGGAATGTTCATAAGTTTAGGTAGTAGATTAGATTGTATGGAACGCAAACGTACTTACGTTCAGCGGCTAAAGACACAAATTCAGCTTTATTGTTTTGTGAAATTTCATGCATACCACCTTAACGAATGGAAAATGTACTAAAAAGATTAATTAAGTTATTTTTTGTCTTCGTATAATCCAGTAATAAGCCTGTACCTGCGATTATTTTTTGCTTTACTTTGGCGGCAAATCCTCTGATTCTGTCTTATGATCAATTACGTACTCTTTGACGGCCCGAAAATTCGCCCTCATTTGTTACCGCTGGTATTCACCCGGCCTATGGCTGAGTTGCGGGTCGGTATTCGGACCATCACGGAAAAATGGACTGACTGGTTAGGAGTAAAACCCACCCACTATACTCAACCGTATTTGCAGGGAAAGTATCCCTACAAAAAAAGCTCGGACACGATTTATCTACACGGTGGACTTTGTCCGAACGAACGGCTGGTACGCTCGTTGGAACAGCTCAAACCCGGTGAAGCTTTATTACAGGGACCTATCCTGCTGGCCGTTCGGGCTAAACATCTGGCCCTGGAAGATCTCGTACACGACAACCCCAATTTTCAGAAACAGTACTATTGGGATAAGGTAACCGTCATTCAGCGACTGCCGGATTTGGTCGTACACAACGGCGAGCAAATCAAGACGGATTTTGATCGGATCACGGCGGGTCGTACCAGCCAGCCGATTACGGATCGATTCACGGCATATTACAACGAAGAACAAATCTTTATTGAAGAAGGTGTACAAATTCACTCGGCTATACTGAATGCCGAAAATGGTCCGATTTATCTGGGAAAAGACGTTCAGGTTCAGGATGGTGTAATTATTCAGGGGCCTTTCGCGGCTCTGGAAGGAGCTGTAATTAATCTGGGTGGAAAAATGCGGAAGAGTACCACCATTGGTCCCCATTGTAAGGTAGGAGGTGAAGTCAGTATGAGTATTCTGATGGGCCACTCCAACAAAGGACACGACGGTTTTCTTGGGAATTCATACCTCGCCGAATGGTGTAACCTGGGAGCCAATACTAATAACTCGAATCTGAAGAATGATTACGGCAACGTAAAGCTGTACGACTACACCACCAAACAATTAGAAGATACGGGTCGGCAATTCGTGGGTCTGTTCATGGGCGATTACTCGAAGGCGGGCATTTCGACCATGTTCAATACCGGAACCGTGGTTGGTATCAATGTCAATCTCTTCGGAGCAGGTTTTCCTCCCAAGCATATACCTTCCTTTAGTTGGGGCGGGGCTGATACCGGATTTGAACCCTACCGCTTCTCGAAGGCCGTAGACGTGGCTCGTAACACGATGGACCGCCGAGGTCGTCTGTTTACCGAAGAGGAAGAAGACATCTGGAGAGCCGTCTATGCTCTCGAACAGAACGAAATCCCACACGTACCAGATCTGGACGAAGACTAATCAAAATCGCTGCAAAGCATCGGATTCAAGAATATGCTGGCCGGGAACGTCCTGGCCAGCTATATTCAGCATGGCCGATGCCACTTTGCTGGCCTGAATGCCTTTATACTTGCGTAAGGGCGGAATGAGCAGCGTAAGGGGCGAAAGTACAAAGTCGAGTACTTTTCCAACCTCTTCACCCAGACGAAATTGCTTTCGTTTACCGAGTAGGGTAGCGGGGCGGAAAACGGTATAGCTACGATACCCTATTTCGCCAATGGCCGCCTCCACCTGCCCTTTGGTTCGGCTGTAAAAAATCGAAGACTGGGCGTTCGCTCCGATAGAAGATACCAGTAAATACTGCGTTGCTCCGGCCTGAAGGGCCAGTTTACCCACCTCTACAGGATATTTAAAATCAACTTTCCGAAACGCTTCCTGCGAACCTGCCTGACGAATAGTCGTGCCTAAACAGCAGAAAACATCGTCAGCACCGGACACTTCCTGCGAGGTGAGCTGATCGAAGTCAACGATCCGCTCCTCAAGTTTAGGATGTTTCAGATGCATTGGCCGGCGTACCAGCGTAATAACTTTTTCATATCGATCGGATTGTAAAAGCTTAAAAATTAGATAGTTGCCTACCAGGCCGGTGGCTCCGATAAGGAGGGCTGTTTTCGGGTCCATGCTTAACAAATTTTGGGGAATTTATGCTGAAAAAAATGCCTAAACCTTACGTTGGGTTTAGATTGAACCAAGGGTATAAAATTCCTATTCCCGGAAAATAATTAGTGTACCTATACCTATTCACCCAAATTTATTTCCGGGGAAATTGCCCAACTGGTCTTAGCTTTCTACTTTTACGCCGGATTTTTCTGTTCCTTGTGGGGAACAGCCACATTCTTTCCGAACTGGCCACTGCAAATCCCATCTCTATGAGTGTATTAGTTAACAAAGATTCAAAAATCATTGTACAAGGCTTTACGGGTTCGGAAGGTACCTTCCATGCCCAGCAAATGATTGAATATGGTACTCAGGTTGTTGGCGGTGTAACGCCCGGCAAAGGAGGCCAGAAACACCTGGACCGTCCCGTATTCAACACGGTTGCTGATGCGGTAAAAGAAACGGGTGCTGACGTATCCATCATCTTTGTACCCCCGGCTTTCGCAGCTGACGCCATTATGGAAGCGGCTGACGCAGGCATCAAAGTAATCGTAACGATCACGGAGGGTATCCCCGTGAAAGATATGGTTGCCGTAAAAGAATACGTACAAGGCAAAGATCTGCGTCTGATCGGACCTAACTGCCCCGGCGTTATCACGGCGGATGAATGTAAAGTAGGGATCATGCCTGGCTTTATCTTCAAAAAAGGAACGATCGGTCTGGTATCAAAATCAGGTACGCTGACGTACGAAGCCGTCGATCAATTGACGAAAGCAGGTTTGGGCCAGACAACGGCCATCGGAATCGGTGGTGACCCCATCATCGGTACGACGACGAAAGAAGCCGTTGAGTTGTTGATGAACGATCCCGAAACCGAAGCCATCGTTATGATCGGTGAAATCGGTGGTGGTATGGAAGCAGAAGCTGCTTACTGGATCAAAGAAACGGGTAATAAAAAGCCCGTAGTTGGTTTCATCGCGGGTCAAACGGCTCCGAAAGGTCGCCGGATGGGTCACGCAGGTGCCATCGTTGGTGGTGCGGATGATACGGCTGAAGCAAAAATGCGAATCATGCGTGAATGCGGTCTGTACGTAGCGGAATCGCCTGCCGTCATTGGCGAGACGATGCTGAAAGCACTGGCTGATCAGAAAGTAAACGCATAAGTTAAGAATACGATTCTGTAATGAATCCGTTTTGTGAAACAGCGATGCTAGCGAAACGGACGTACTGAAAGCGAGAGTGGTGGGTAGTGATTTCACTTTTTCGAGCGTACGAAAGCCTGTGGGTAGTTTTCTAACCCACAGGCTTCACTGTTTTTTGCTTTTCTTCCTGTGTTTTCTGGCGGGTTCGACGTTTGCTCAGACGACGGGGCCTGAGGAAGGCTATTTCCTTGTACACGATTTTCGCAATGACTGGCGGGTGTACGATGAAGGAAGCAAGGCGTACGTTCCCTACATTCGCGAAATTCACCAGGATTATGGTTCGTATAGCGTTATTCTTGATTTAGCCCAGAACCGGCATTATTACCTGCTTTATCGATCCAATCAGGAAAATTATTTATTCATCAATGGCTCGTTGCAAAAACAGTTGCCCATTGGTAAATGGACCGTTTTCAAGCTCGATAGTCTGTACAAAGCGTATCCTGATCACCGCGTGCTACTAACGCTGTACGGATCCCAACCGGGTATCGAACAAAAGACCTTACAGATTGGACATAAGGTAGTAGCGGGCCAGAAACCCATTTACGTATCGGAATCGTTTTTACAGGCCCGCCCTCGTGATACCTCACCGTTCGAGAATTTTTACGTACTAACAGCTTTGTTGCTGCTGGTTGCCTACGCGGCTCTGTACCGGGTCTTCCCCCGGGGATTCATCCGGTATTTGAGCATCAAGGACTTACTTACCATCCAAACGCGGGAAGGGGCAGCTCTGGTAACACGTGGATTATTTGAAGTAGCCAACCTGTTATTTCTACTCCTGATCAGTTTTCTGCTCTCCTACCTCTACCAGCTAGTTCGGCATCGAGGCATCGATTTATTCCAGTCGCAGGACTTCTTTTCGTACGAGGAAAGTCTGGGCAAGCTCTTCCTGTATTTCTTTATTATTGGTATTTTAGTCTTCATTGTCTTTATCTTTAAGTATTTAATGATCAATGTCTTAGGTCATATTTACCGTTTTGATAAGATTGTTAATATCCACTTTTTCAAGTCTATTCAGGCATCAGCGATCTTTTATACCTTCCTGGGAATCGTTATGTTACTCATGTTGAATAGCTTTCCATCTCTTACTTTTCACTGGGATACGTTACTGGTTATACCTATTACAGGCTTCTACATTGGGCGTTTATTGTTATTGTACTTTTCCATTAATAAATTGTCTGATGCTAAAAATCTCTACTTATTTTCTTACCTTTGCATCGTTGAATTGGTTCCTTTCATCATTGGGCTCAAGTTTGCTCTTTGAATGGATATGCGTTCCTACGTGTTTAATCAGGAGCTGTCGGAAACATTAAGGTAGTTCTCATGTTATTGAATAAACGCTTTATTGCCATCGAATCTTCTACTTATTTTTTGAATCTGAATGAGTGAAACGACGAACAAGACGGACGAACGGCTCACGAAAGTTTCCAGCATTCTAGTGACGCAAGCTCGTCCTGCCGACGAGAAATCCCCCTACTTTGACTTAGCCCGGGATTACGACATCAAAGTTGACTTTCGGCCTTTCATTGAGGTAAACGGAGTGTCCTACAAGGACTTCCGCAAGCAGAAGATTGATATTCTGGCTCACACGGCTATTATCTTTACGAGCCGTAATGCTGTGGATCATTTCTTCCGCATTTGCAAGGAAGCGAAAATGGAAATGCCGCCCGAAATGAAGTACTTCTGCGTGACTGAGCAAACGGCTAACTATCTGCAGAAATACATTGTAATCCGGAAGCGTAAGATTTTCGTTGGCCAGAAAACGGCTGCTGATCTGCTGGATTTGATCAAAAAGCACAAAACGGAGAAATTTCTGTTCCCCTGTTCCGACAAGCGTCGGAATGACATTCCCGGCTTCATGGTGTCCAATGATATTCACCTGACCGAAGCCGTGATGTACGAAACGGGATCAGCGGATTTATCGGATCTGGAAGAAGTTTTCTACGACATTATCTGTTTCTTCAGTCCATCCGGGGTGAAATCACTGTTCGATAATTTCCCGGATTTCAAACAGAACAAGACCCGGATCGCTGCGTTAGGGCCCACTACAGCCAAGGCTGTAATTGAGGCTAATCTGATTTTGGATATTGAAGCTCCTATGCCCAATGCTCCTTCGATGACCGGGGCTTTGGACCTGTACATCAAAAAAGCAAACGGCTTGAAATAAAAATACTTGACCTGAAAAACCTCCGATTTTACTGATCGGAGGTTTTTTTTATATTCCTGTAACAATCTGAAAATTCCATCGTTTGGTAGTATGCCGGCTAAATGCAGCCGGAGAGTACTGAATTTACCGAAATACTTTCTAGTTTTAGGACTGTGAACGTGTCTGTCTCGCCATGCAAAAACGCTATACCTATTTATAATTTTATTGTTGGTTTCTTCGGGAGGGCTGTGGGCTCAGCAGGATCCACAGTTTAGCCAGTACATGTACAACCAGTCGTTTTTCAACCCGGCTGCCGTTGGCTACGAAGGGATGACGCGTTTTCAGTTGATTCACCGGCAGCAGTACCTGGGCTATCAAAGCAGCTTTTCCGACGATGGCGGAGCTCCTACTACGCAGCTGTTTACCTTTCAGTTGCCCTTGCCTGGCATTAAATCAGCCGTGGGTTTAAATGTGCTTAACGACCAGGCCGGACCGCAACGAAATCAGGAAGTTCAGTTAGCCTATGCTTATCGTATACCCCTGGGAGGTGAACGGACGTTAGCTTTCGGAGCTCAGGGTGGTTTGCTGATCCGTACGATTGATTTTGATAAACTCCGGGCTCGTGACCCCGATGATCCATTGATTGGTACAGGAAAAGTAAATGAATCCAATCCTGACCTAGCCGTAGGTGCTCATTATTCCACACCGACGTACTACGTAGGAGCCTCCATGATTCACCTGAACCGGGCTCGGTATGCGTTCGGTCAGGAGGGAGCTATCAACGCAGCTCAACAAACCTTTTTCGTAAATGGTGGTTACCGTTATTATGTAAACGAAGAAGTAGAAATCAATCCTTCTGCAATTTTTAAGTCAGATATAAATACGTTTTCAATCGAAGCTTCGTTGTTAGCGATGTGGCGTAACTTTGTCTGGGTTGGAGCAGGTTGGCGGCAGGGAGATGGTATACCTGTTTTTGCAGGAGTGAACTGGAACAGATTTAGGATTGGAGCTTCGTATGATATAATTTTAGGCGGAGTAAGTGCTAAATCACCCGGATCTTATTCCATACTACTGAGTTATGGCTTACCAGCACCCAAACCCAACAAGCGAATTCCCGTACGGACTCCACGTTTCCGTTTCTAAAATGACAGTTATCCGACTATGAAATTTATACATCTTCAAAGCCCGAAGAAATCGCATTTGCACGTGCATACTGCTTTATCTTACGCTTTAAAGCAATCTGCTAAGACTGTTTAAGCCTTGATTCTCGTAAGTTTAGCGAGCGGAACTTAGTACCAAGCATATTTTTTTTATTTTTGCTGGCTGAGTTAAATACGATAGCTGTGTATTCATCGTTTTTTTGCCGCGTAATCACTACGAGCAATAAACAAGTCTTGTGTTAAAGAAGTAGTATCTAAACGATATTGATAAGAAAAACAACTATATGATCATGAATGAGCGGTATATGAGTAAACGCCTCATTTGGAGTCTTCTGATTCTTGTTCCCATGTTGGTGGTACAGAGTTGCGGTAAAAAAGGTAACAATGCCAGCAACGGAGGCAAAGGTGGAAAGGGAAGTCGCAAAGGGGAAGTAGGTGTCTACAACGGGGAAATTGTTGCCGACGCCCGTAAAGGCTGGAAACAACCGACTCCGTATGGGATGGTTCTGATTCCTTCGGGTTCTTACCTGATGGGTCAGGCCGATGAGGATGTGGCTACGGCTCAGGTAAACTTCAACAAACGGGTTACGATCAGCCAGTTTTTCATGGATGATACCGAAATTACCAATAATGAGTACCGTCAGTATGTAAATGCTATGCTGACGGATTCGGTTTCGGTTTTGGGTGAAGAATACATCATGAGTAAAGTTTACCCGGATACTACAGTTTGGAAGAAAGACTTTACTTACCATAATGGTGACCCCATGACGGAATATTATTATTCAAGTCCGGCGTTCGACCGTTATCCTGTCGTAGGTGTAAGCTGGGATGCCGCTCGTGATTTCTGCCGTTGGCGGACGTCGGTATTGAACGATTACCGCACGAATGAAAATCAGGCCGCTATGCCCCGTTTCGAATTGCCTACCGAATCGCAGTGGGAATGGGCGGCCCGGGGTGGTAAATCCGGTGCGAAATATCCCTGGGGTAACCCTTATGTAGCCAATGGCAAAGGTTGTATGCTCGCTAACTTCAAACCTCAACGTGGAAACTACGATGCGGATGGTTATGCATACACCGCTCCTGCCAATATGTACAACCCCAATGAGTACGGTTTATATAATATGGCCGGTAACGTAGCCGAATGGTGTTTAGATGCCTGGCTGATAATGCCGCCGTCGTAACCTGGGATTTGAACTCAGATAATATTAATGACGATGAACCTCGTAAAGTGATTCGCGGAGGTTCATGGAAAGATGTAGCTTACTTCCTGGAAACAGGTACGCGTTCCTGGGAATACAAAGATGCTCGTCGTTCATATATTGGCTTCCGTTGCGTTATGCAACACTTAGGTATGTCTTCTGGACGCGAGTTCCGTTAGAAAATTCCAAACACCTGTTAGGTCAGTTTGTCCTGACAGGTGTTTTTATGTACCAACGAATTCATTCCGGATAACCCAGGCATATCATTACATTCCTTATCATCTAATCCAGTCCTTTTCACGTTTTAACCTTTTTATTTACTCATGGCGGCGAAACGTAACGTCTTCTTCGACAAAATTCTTCCTGTAGTTTATAGTGTTGGGGCCGCTGTTGTAATCTTGGGGGCTCTTTTTAAAATTCAGCACCGCCCCGGTGCCGATGAAATGCTGACCATCGGTATGGGTACGGAAGCCGTTATTTTCCTTCTGTTTGCTTTACAGCAATTCGTAGCACCTACGGCTGATTACCAGTGGGAAAAAGTATATCCTGAATTAGATGATAGTTATAAAGGTGAATTACCTACGCGTAGTGCCGCTCCTGCGGTAGCTGCGTCTCCTAACCTGGGTCTGATGGCCAAGATGGACGATATGCTGGCGAATGCAAAGGTATCACCTGACGTATTCAATAGTCTGGGTACCGGCTTACGTAGCCTGACGGATACCGTTGGCAAACTGGGTCAGATTACGGACGCTACCGTAGCTACGAACGAATACGCTAAAAACGTAAAAATCGCTGCGGGCTCTTTGCAGGAAATGAATAAACCTACGGAACGGCTGTCTCAGCCATGTCTGATATGGCTAGTGCAACGATGGATGCGAAAGAATACCGCGTGAAGTTCCAGCAGATTACACAAACGATGGGTGCTCTGAATGCGGTATACGAACTGGAATTGCAGGACACCCAGAAACACCTGAAAGCGATGAATGCTTTCTACGGTAATCTGGCTTCCGCTATGGATAATATGCAGGAAGCTTCCAAAGATGCTCAGCAATTCAAGAGTGAAATGGGACGCCTGACGAACAACTTACAGTCGCTCAATAACATTTACGGCGGTATGTTGTCGGCTATGAAAGGCGTACAATAACCAGTTCATGAACCAACCCTGGTTACTCATTTTTTTCTGACACTGAAAAACTAATAAAAACATATGGCAGGTGCCAATGAAACACCCCGGCAGCGAATGATCGGGATGATGTACCTGGTACTGACAGCAATGCTGGCCTTGCAGGTGAGTTCGGCTTTGATTGATAAATTCATTTTGTTGAACCGTAGCCTTGAAACGGCTAACAGTACCGCAAGTATCACAAACCAACAGTCAGTAAAAGGAATTAAAGATAAAGCAGCAGAAAGTGGGAGTCTTTACGCAGATGTTATTCAGAAAGCGGATGCGGTTCGGAAACTTTCTACAGCAATGTACAATGAACTAGATGCGTTGAAATCGCAGATCATTGACAAAAGCGGTGGATTTGACGAACAGGGTAACCTGAAGAACGCGAAAGAAGAAGAGCAGGTGGCCATGTTGATGGTCGGAACGGGTGGAAGCGGTAAAGCCTATAATCTCAAAAATCAGCTTAACAAGTACGTAACGGACTTACAGGCCTATGCAGATAAAGGTACTCAGTTTTCTCCGCTAGCTGTAGACGCGAAGGATGATCCGATCGCGAGTAAAAGTGCAGAGCAACGCAATAAGGATTTTGCTGAAATGAACTTCGCTCAAACGCCGGTTCCTGCTGCTTTGGCAGTACTGAGCCAGAAGCAGGCTGAAGTTTTGCGTTACGAAAACACGGTACTCGATCAACTGGCTGCCAAAGTAGGTTTGAAAGAGATCAAGTTTGACAAGATTTTTCCGGTAATCTCGGCAAAATCCAGCACGGTTGTAGCCGGCATGAAGTACGAAGCAGAGATGTACGTAGCAGCTACTTCTAGTGCCATTACGCCTCGTATGAGCTTTAACGGAGCGGCTGTACCCATGAAAGATGGTCGTGGTCAGATTCAGTTTACGGCTCAGGGTGGTGCGTATGGTCCGGACGGTTTGGCTAAGAAATCCTATACGGCCACGGTAAATTATCCGGATCCGACGGGAGCTATGAAAACGTTTACCGTAACGGGTGAATATTTTGTAGCGAAGCCTTCGTACAGTATCCAATCGGCTTCTTTGCCTCCGTTATATCTGGGTTGTGCCAACCGTTTGCAATTCGTAAGTCCGCAGATGGGAGCCATGTGGAATCCTTCTTTCAGTGCTGAAGGAGCTGAAACGATTGCAGGTAGCCAAGGTAAAGTAACGATTGTACCCAACAATCGCCAAGTAAGTCTGAACGTGAATAACATGGGTACTACGCTCGGCGTTGAAAAATTTAATGTTCGTCGTGTACCAGCTCCGCAATTAGTTCCGTTTGGTAATGGACAGAAGTTGGATGTACGGAAAGGTGTTCCAGCCAGCCAGCTTCGGGTATTGGAAGTTCGGGCTATTGCGGATGAAGATTTCGCTGCTTCAAATCCTGAAGATGCCAAGTTCCGGGTGAATGATGTACAAATTTCACTAGCCCGTGGATCAAAACGAGTAGCTGGTCCAGTGAGTCAGGGAAATATTGCTTCCTTGGCAGCTGCTGCTCAAGCAGGCGATCGTTACGTAATTGAAGTAAAAGGGTACCAACGTCAGAATTTCCAAGGAAAAGTTTCAAGCACTACGATTAACGAACCTATTACTGTGCCGTTGAACTAATGGAAAAAACACATTTTGCCATGACGAAATTGAGAGGATTTGCGGGACTAACCTTGTCACTGGTAGTGGCAGGATCGGTCTATGCTCAGGAGCCAACACCGATGCCCGAGCAGGCTCCCCCAGCCAACTTGCAGGCAGCTCCGACCAATACCCAACCCCGGGTACTGGGAGCTGAGCAACGTGCTCCGATGAACGATCAGCGGACGGCAATGGCGGAACGGAACCGTGCTTCTGAATCTTTGCGACCCATTGATGAGGAAGATATTATGTATAAAACGACGCTTTGGCGTCGCATGGACCTGCAGGAAACCCAGAATCAGCCTTTCTTTTCGACCAATAATGAGATTACTCGCTATTTGATCGATGGTATGAAAGCGGGTGTACTGAAGGCGTATAAAAATGATTCGCTGGTTACTGAACTAACCCCTGAACAATTCCAGACGAACCTTCGTATGGAAGGCACGGGTGCCGGGCTTTCGGATGAAGAAAAAGCGGCCGGATTTGGTGATCCAGCTCCCGCTGGCGATGATGGCTGGGGCGATAGTGCGAAGAAAAAAGATGCCAAGAAGCCTGCTGCTCCAGCAGCGGGTGGCGTAGATGACGGCTGGGGAGGTACTACGGGTGCTAAAAAAGATACCAGTGGTTTCGATCAGCCCTCATACGCTGATGATAATTCAGCTTACGAGTATTTTCCTACCGATATCACCGTACTGGAACTGAAAGAGGACTACGTATTTGATAAGCGTCGTTCACGCCAGTACTACGATATGAAGTCCATTACACTGATTATTCCCGCAGCTAAGACGTCTACAGGTCTGGATCGTGAAGTGGCTTCGTTCCGGTACAGAGATGTAGATCAATATTTCCGTAGTAATCCGAAGAAGTTTATCTGGTATAACAATCAGAATAATGCGAAACACCTCAATATGGCGGATGCCTTTGATTTGCGGTTGTTCTCTTCTCGGATTCTGAAGCAATCAAATTCCAAAAATGCCTACTTGTCTCAGATTTATGGAGGCGAAAAAGAAGGTCTGGTTAAGGCTCAGCAGTTGGAGTACAAACTCATGGAGTGGGAACACAACTTGTGGGAATACTAGGATAGAGTCAAACGCTTACGGAAAAGTCCGCTGGGAAACCGGCGGACTTTTTACGTTTAGAAGATACGGGGGCAAACCAGACGTTGGCGGTTATTGAACATCAGCCCAACGACAATCTCATGCGTTCCGCGAGATACCATTCGTACCGAAGACTGGGTGAAATCATATGAATAGCCAATGTTGAGTTTGTAGTTAACATTGAAGCCGAGTAAACCAACAATTGCATCCTGATGCCGATAGGAAAGCCCCATCCAGATTCGATCCTGATATGCAACCTTGGCGTTGATGTCGAAAGAAAGGGGCAGGGGTCGTACGGATTTAACCAGTACTGAAGGGAATATCGCCCAGTCTGGATCTACTTCGAAACGATAGCCAGCCGTCAGGAAATAATGGTTATACAGGCGTCCCAGCCATTCGTAATTAGCAGTTCCAGTTTGTCCATAATCCAGTTTTTTGAAAAAAAGCTGACTGGCAGAAAATCCAACGTAAAAATTAGGATCGTATAGAAGCACACCCGCATTTAGTTCGGGTACAAACGTGTTCAGCTTTCCCTGCTGAATGACGGGGTCATTCGGCTCAAGTACGTGAAGCAAATCAAAATCCAGCGTATGTTGCGTAAAACCCATACCGACGCCGGTGGCTACTTTTATCCGGTTCGTAATTGGTAAATGTAAAGCATAGCTCACTTGCAGCGTAGTACGTGAACTAGGTCCCGTTTCATCGCGAAGTAAGGTAACTCCCACGCCATGATGGGAAGGTGCGGCGGGCTGTGAAGGGAAAACACGACTTCGTTGATACGGGCGACCATAAGGATCGCGAACGGGCAACGTACTGGTGCGATCTGCCTTGTTAAGGGCCCCGTGAGCGGTCAAATAAAAGGTCTTAGGTGCTCCCTGCCAACCCGCCCACTGATTACGGTAACCCGCCTTAACGTCGATAAAATCCTCAAGCCCGCTAACGGCGGGATTCAACACCAGCGGATTTAGCATGTATTGACTATACTGAGCTCGTTGTTGAGCCTGGGCGACGGGCAGTGAAAGAACAAAACTAATTAGCAAGTAACGAATACGCATTCCATCCATTGGTGATTTCGTTTTTGAAAACGCCCAGATACAAAGATGAAGTACAAACCTTTCCAATAAATAAAATAGTAATACGGTATTTCGAAGTCAAAGTTTTAAGTCATTTCCCGGATGCCGATACATTTTTGCCATACGTCGATACACTTTTTGCTTTTGTACAATTGAAACATATGTTAAGATTTGATAGTCAAGGGTCTTTCTTGAAATAAGTCAAAAACCTTGATCTCCAAAGAAACCGCTTTCGTCGAATTTCCCTCTTGAGTTCGAATGTTTCATTCAATTTTGAATAATAGTATCTATACGAATCTCTAGCACCTGGTTACTCTTTCCAGTTCGTTACAACGCAAACCTATTTTCCCATTTGGGGGTCCACACGCATGAATCTGTTCTTCAAACGAGCCATGATTAAATATCTATTTTTCCTTTTTGCCATCCTTTCCTGCGGAACGGCCTTTGCTCAGTTTCCTGCTCCCCCAGGAGGCCAGCCGACGGCTATCCCAGGTACTGATACCGACGTAAATCCAAAGGGTAATTCCAGGGTTACGGGATTTGTGGTGGATTCAGCTTTAACAAAAGCCGTAGAATTTGCCAGCGTAGCCCTGTATAATAAAGCAACCAATAAACCCGTCGATGGTACGGTGGCCGATGATAAGGGAAAATTTACCCTGAATCGCGTAGCGGAAGGAAACTACAAACTGTTGATCACCTTCATTGGCTATACGACTAAAACGGTTGACAATGTAACTGTAAAAAAAGGAGAAGACCTGGATCTCGGCGTAATCAAGCTTTCAGGTTCCACCCGTACCCTTCAGGAAGTAACCGTAACTGGACAGCGGGAATTGATTGAAGAGAAAGTCGATCGCATGGTCTATAACGCAGAAAAAGATATTACGGCGAAAGGGGGCGATGCGGGCGACATCTTACGGAAAGTCCCCATGCTATCTGTGGATCTGGACGGAAACGTTCAATTGCGGGGAAGTTCAAACGTACGCGTACTGATCAACGGCAAACCTTCGACGATTGTCGCTCAAAGTGTAGCGGATGCACTTAAGCTGATTCCTTCCGAAATGATTAAGAGCGTTGAAGTCATCACGTCACCTTCGGCTAAATATGATGCGGAGGGTTCCGGTGGGATCATCAATATTATTACGAAGAAAAATACGCTTCAGGGACTTACCCTGAACATTGACTCGGGCGTGGGTAACCGCGGAGCTAATTTGGGCCTGAACGGAAACTACCGTCGGGGAAAACTTGGCTTTTCGCTCAATGGTTTTGGCCGGGCCAGCTATAACGTGAAGAATAAAAATGTCAACGATCAGACAAGTATCGTTGAAGGTATTGAAACGCTGACGAATCAGACGTCGACCGGGATGAACCAGAATTTATTCGGTCGCTACTCGCTGGGTATGGATTACGACATTTCCAAAACGGCTTCATTAAACGGAAACATTAGCTTCGGAACCCGAAACGGAAACAATACGCAGGATCTGGTAACCGGTCGCTACCGGGGTGGTGTAATGACGAGTACTGATGCCCGACATATTGATACCAAGGATTTTTCTAATACCGTAGATGCCAATATTGACTATACCAAGACCTTTAAGCCTCAGCAGGAACTGAGTATTTCGGGTCAGTTTAGCCGGAATAATCGTACGAATAATTACCTGGCTGAATTGATGAACGGTGAAGGAACCATTGGAAGCCGTCAGCGAAACGATAACGAAAGCTACAATCAGGAAACGACTATACAGGTCGATTACCAAACCCCGATCGGAAAAACCCAAATTGTGGAATTTGGAGGGAAGAGCATTTTCCGTCAGGTACAAAGTGATTACAAATACTTCGTTGCCCCTGGCGAAAATGGAGCTTTCATCACCGATACGACCCGGACGAATAACCAGCTGAATTACGATCAGAATGTAATGGCGGGTTATTTAACGTACCAGCTTTCCACCAAAAACAAATGGTACTTCAAGGCAGGTGCCCGGTACGAACGCACGTTTATCAATGCCGATTTCAAAGTAGGCTTCAGTTCACTGGATATTCCGGATTATAACAACCTGGTGCCCAGCTTTAACATTTCTAAATCGCTTGGTTCGGGTACACTGAAGTGGGGATACAACCTGCGTTTGCAACGGCCCGGTATTCAGTCCCTGAACCCGAACGTAAACATTGCCAATCCGGCTAACGTCAGTTTAGGGAATCCCTACCTGCGTCCGGAGTTGACCGACAATGTGGAAATGTCCTATAGTACTTCCATTAACAAAACGTACCTGAACTTTACGGGTTTCTACCGTCACACCGGTAATTCGATTGAGCAGGTACGTTCCAATGTGCGGGACATCAAACAAATCTTCGAAGGAACTGCGTACGGAACGGTGCTGAACTCAGTGCTTGAAGGTGTGGCTGCCGATGCCATTGTAACTACTTCGAGTAACATTGGAAAGCAGGAAGTCGTTGGAGTTAACGTATTCGGAAACGTTAGTATTACACCCAAGATTTCAGTCGGCGGTGGTACAGACATTATGTACTCGATGCTGAGCAACGGTAGCAATACTACGTTACGGGCGTCCAATTCAGGTTTCAACGTAAGTGGTCGCTTCAACCTCTCGATTAGCCTTAAAAATAGCTGGGCAGTACAGGGCTTTGGCTTTATTCGGGGTCGTCAGATTCAGCTACAGGGAACGCAGGGCGGAATGGCCTTCTACAATTTGGGTGTACGGAAAGAATTCAAGGATAAAAAGGCCAGTTTGGGTTTGGGATTGGAAAACTTCCTCAACTTCAATGGTTTCAAGGTACGCAACAGCTTCGATTCGCCGGCCTTTAGTCAACGGAGCGTGAATACGCTTTATAACACTGGGGTACGGGTGACGTTCAGCTACCGGATCGGTAAGATGAGCTTCGATCAGCCGCAACGCCGTCGGGGTAAGGGTGTAAACAACGACGATATCAAGAGCGGTGGCGAAGGAGAAGGTGGCGGTCAGCCCCAGAACCAACAGCCGCAAAATGGTACGCCGGGAGGTAATCGTCCGGGCGGAGGTCGTCCGGGTGGACAACGCAACTAATCCTGCTTTTCTCTAAACTAGTTAGCCCCTTTGCTCAGCGAAGGGGCTTTTTCTTAAGTCATAAAAAAATCCACCGCCAATCAGCGGTGGATTTTTTACCTACGGAATGGATTATAAATAGGTTGCAAGCGTACCGAGAATAATCGTTACGTGAACGAGCAGACTGGTTAAAAAGATTGGCAGAATAACCTTGGTCGATAATGCCGAAAGATTAGGAACAACGACGCCGAAAATGGAGGTTACGGCGACGAACAAATAAGCATCATTGAGCCCGAAATGACTGATCGTCCAGAGCAGTAGGGGCGTTAAAATACAGCCTTGGATACCAATGGTGGCTCCGGCCCAGAGCCAGTGGTTTTCAGCTTCCTGACCTTCGCAGAAAGCCATAAAACGGTTCCAGAGCGAAGAGCCAGCGGGTTGGCTGAGCGTAGCGGAAGAGTGCTGATATTGCGAGTTGATTTCTGTGCGTACCATAGTGATTATCAATTTGATACACCAAAATTACACACAGGTATCTCCGCCAGATATGACGAAAGTCAATTCGAAAAATGAGTTTCGAAAGCTTTAAGCTTTAGATTACTTGTTTTCGAGTCGATACGCCCTTCTACTTACGCTTTTGCCGTTTCAAAGTAGCTTCTGATTTTCTGAGCCTTGTCTTTTCCCATCACTTTTTCAATCTCTTCAAACGAAGCCTCCCGTACGGCTTTCATGGTTTTAAAATACTTGAGTAGTTTGGCGGCCGTTATCTTGCCAATTCCCTCGATTTCTTCCAGCTCACTGACCAAAAAGGCTTTGCTACGGCGATCGCGGTGATGGGTGATACCAAAGCGGTGAGCCTCATCCCGGAGTCGCTGAATGAGCTTGAGACTTTCGGAACGCTTGTCGATGTAAAGCGGGATTGGGTCTTCGGGGAAATAAATTTCTTCCAGCCGTTTGGCAATGCCTACAATGGGTACTTGGCCGTAAAGTTTAAGCTCTTTCAGGGCCTCGCACGCGGCCGATAATTGCCCCTTACCACCATCGACGATAATCAGATCCGGTAAGGACAAGCCCTCTTCCAGTAAACGGGCATAGCGACGACCTACCACTTCTTTCATCGTGGCAAAATCATTCGGCCCTTCTACCGTTTTGGGAATAAAGTGGCGGTAGTCTTTCTTGGAAGCTAACCCATCCATAAAACACACCATAGCCGATACCGGATTGGTACCCTGAATGTTGGAGTTATCGAAACATTCAATGTGCCGGGGTATGGTTTTGAGCTGTAAATCATTTTTCAGCGTCATCAGTACCCGCATCTTGGGATTGCCTGCGGTGTCTTCGGCTACCTTCCGATCAGACTTTTCTTTGCGGAAGAACAGCACATTTTTTAGCGAAACTTCCATGAGCTTTCGCTTATCGCCGATCTGAGGTACGGTGTTGGTCAGTCCTTTTAGTTCAAGCGATAAGGGCAGATTGGTAATGATTTCCTTCGCTTCCGAACCGTATTGCGTCCGTAATTCCCAGGCCCACATGGTCATAATGTCCTCGTCGGTTTCGTCGAGTTTCTTCTTGACTTCGAACGTATGCGTCTGACTGATGAAACCACTAACCACCCGCATGAAATTGAGGAAAGCCGTCGTCTCATCCGAAACGATGGTACAAACGTCTACGTTACCAATGTTGGGGTTTACGACTGTACTCCGACTCTGGAAGTTCTCAAATAGTTCCAGTTTTTCTTTCCACTCCTGAGCCTCCTCAAAGTCCAGTCGCTGGGCGGCATCGGTCATCTGTTCCTGAAGAAACTGCCGGGGAATCTGTAGATTACCCTTTAGAATCTGCTTGATCTGCTCAATTTTGCGATTGTAGGCCTCTTCCGTTTCCAGTCCCTCACAGGGACCTTTACAACGGCCAATGTGGTACTCCAGACAAACTTTAAACTTCCGATTGTCAATATTGGGCTGCGTAAGAGCATAGCTACAGGTACGAATGGGATACAACTGTCCGAACATTTCCAGCAAACTATGCATGGCCTTCACGTTGGCGTAGGGTCCGAAGAACGTGCCCAGCTTACGATCCACCCGCCGCATGGTAATCACACGCGGAAAACGTTCGTTGGTAATACAGATGAAGGGATACATTTTATCATCCCGCAACAGAATATTGAAGCGGGGCTGATACTGCTTAATCAGGGAGTTTTCGAGCAGCAGGGCGTCGAATTCCGTAGGAACAATCGTAAACTCAATCTTGCGGATATATGAAACCAGCCGTTTGGTTTTCCGGTCGTGATCACGGGAATTCTGGAAATAACTGCTTACCCGGTTCCGCAAATCTTTGGCTTTACCCACGTAGATCACGGTTCCTTCCTCATCGAAATAGCGATATACACCCGGCTGGTGCGGGATTCTCGTTAATTCCTGTTTATAATCAAATGCCATAATGCTTCATTTTTTTTGAGTCACATACCAGTGAATGGCCCAGAAACTCGCTTCCCGCAATCGTTCATACGCCGTATGCAAAGCCGTGGGTAAATCAACGGGTCCGGTTAAGATGGACGTTGCATAACTAAGGCCAAGTTTCCGTAATTCCGTGGGTGGAGCGGCCAGCGTTCCACACAAAGCGAGTACGGGAATCTTTCGGGGTTTGGCCTTCTCGCAAAGCCGCCCGATGAGTTTACCCTGGAGACTTTGGGTATCCAGTTTTCCCTCGCCAGTAAGGATTAGCTCAGCCTTTTGTAACAGTAAATCCAGGCCCACAAGTTCCATCACCAGTTCCGCACCGGGACGTAAGTGGGCTCCGCAAAAAGTCATCAATCCAAAGCCCAGACCACCCGCGGCACCCGCTCCCGGCTTCTTTTCTAAAGAACTTATGCCAACGTTGGTACGGGAAACTACCCCGGCAAGATGCTGCAAGCCGGCATCCAGATTTTCAACTTCCTGGGGACTGGCTCCCTTTTGCGGACTGTATACGAAGGCCGCTCCTTCGGGACCAAAAAGTGCAGCTGTAACGTCTGAAGCTACAACAATTTCCACGCCTGTATACGCGGGCTGTTCGGGTGGGTGAATGCTATGGATACCGGATAAGGAAGCTCCCACGGGTGGCAGTGTCCGACCCTCGGAATCGCAAAAGTTCCAGCCCAGGGCCTGAGCCATACCGATGCCGCCATCGGTGGTAGCCGAGCCGCCAATGCCCAGTACCAGCTTTTTGATACCCGAAGCCATGGCGGCCTGCATTAGCTCACCAGTACCGTAAGTGGTGGTCTGGCTAGCCTGATACTCCTCGGGTTGTAGTAAGGCTAGTCCAGACGCCGTAGCCATTTCAATGAAAGCCGTCGTTCCATCACCCGATTTCCCCCAGCGGGCCGTAATCGGTCGCATGAGCGGATCATGGCAGCTTACTTCATGGTACGTTCCCTGCGTAGCTTCGACCAGGGTTTCCAGAAAGCCTTCCCCGCCATCCGAGAGTGGAAGAGCTACGATCTGGGCTTCAGGATACGCTTCCTTAATGCCTTCCGTCATCGCCTGACAGACTTCAGTAGCCGTTAAAGAACCGCGAAACTTATCAGGGGCGAGTAAAATGTTCATACGCTGTGGAATGAAATACGTAAGCAGAGGTTCATCTACGAAGGTACGGGCCCCGGTAGCGGTTTCCGGCATTTCTAAAGGATGACCTCTGATTTTTTATGTCTTATTGAGCGGCGAATGGTAAATTGCCGTTTCTAACCTTTCTCCCCCAATTACGCATGAAGTACTGGATTTTCGGATGTTTGCTGGTGTTCCTTATGGGCTGTCAACGCTCGGAACGGAAGCCGGCGTACGTTGCTCCCGAAAATCCCGTATTTGTTCATCTTTCTACCGCGGCTACGGGGCTTGATTTTCGGGATCAACTTCCCCGGCTGGATAGCTTGTATCTGAATTTTCCCGCTGATTCGGCCCGTCAGGAAAACTTCCTGCGTCTGGCCGAACGCCTGTTGGGAGCGGGTGGCGTAGGAGCCGGAGATTTGAATAATGATGGCTTGCCCGATCTTTTCTTTACTTCCAGCAACGGTGAAAATCGCCTGTATCTCAACCGAGGTGGCTGGCGGTTTGAAGACGTAACCAAAGCAGCAGGGCTTGGCGGTAATGGGCAGTGGAGTGCGGGCGTATCGCTGGCGGATGTGAACGCCGACGGCTGGCTTGACTTGTACGTCTGTCATTTTGGAGCGAATGCCCGGAACGAATTGTTCATCCATTCTGGAACGTTGAACGAGCAGGGGGTCCCCATTTTTACGGAACAGGCTCAGCAGCTAGGCTTACAAAACGAACGGCAGGCCGTACAGGCCGTTTTCTTCGATTATGATCTGGATGGTGATCTCGATTGTCTGGTCGCGAATAATTTTCAGGCGAGTCCGGATCTACGAAGGAATGGCGGAATGGCCCGGATCGACTGTATCAGAACGAAAAAGGCGTTTTCATAGACGTTTCCGAGAAAGCTGGGTTTCGCTCCGCACGCTTCAGTACGGGCATCGCCGTCGCTGATTTCAACGGGGATCAGTGGCCGGATGTCGCTCTTTCGCGGGATTTTCCCGAAAACGACGTTGTGTATATTAACCAGCAGAAAGGAGCATTTGCGGAAACGTATCCCTTTGCTCACACGCCTGAGCGAAGTCTGGGGCTAGCCGCCGCCGATCTGGATAACGATGCCTATACCGATCTCTTTACCGCGTCCGTACTCTCGGATGATGCCATCCGTCGCCGTACGCAGGCACGATTTGGCAATAATCAGCAGGTTTTGCCGACGGTAGGTCACAATACGCTGCAACGCAATGAAGGGCAATTTTCCGAACGGGCCTGGCTGGCAGGCGTGGCGGCTACCGATGTCAGTCATAGTGGGTTGATTCTGGATTTGGATACGGATGGCTGGAAAGATCTCTTCGTACCGAACGGCCTGATGCGGGATACGCGTAATCTGGATTTTCTCGAAAAACTTTCCAAAGCAGGCGGTCGGCTTTCTCTGAAAACACTGCTTCGGATGATGCCTTCTGTAACGCAGTCGAGTTTCGCTTTCCTGAATCAGAAGGACTTTGCTTTCGAAAATCAGGCCGTTCGACTGGGTTTGGGTGAACCCAGTTTCTCAAACGGAGCCGCTTACGCCGATTTAGATAACGACGGTGATCTGGATTTGATCATTAATCAGATGGGCAAACCCGCTAGTCTGTACCGCAACGATTTCGACGAAGCACAAAAAATACAGTCGCTGAAAATCAAGTTTAAAGGCCCTGCGGGTAATCCATTTGGATACGGAGCCGAAATCCGGGTATTTACGGGTGAGTTACAGCAAAAAATCATTTTACAACCCAATCAGGGATACCAGTCGAGTCAGGAGCCTATTTTGCAGGTGGGATTAGGCTCGGCCCAACAGGCCGATTCCATCGTAGTCTATTGGCCAGGTTTTAAAATGCAGGTACTACGGGCCGTAACGGCGAATCAGACGCTGGTTATGGATGCCAGTGAAGCTCGGGATAGAGTGGGCTCAACCATGCTGAAAACGAACCGGGTGCTAACGGACGTTACTGGGGAACTCTTCCCGAAGGAAGTCCGCCATCAGGAAGACTCCTTTGATGATCTGCTGAGCCAGCCGTACCTGCCCCGTACCTTGTCAAAAGAAGGTCCTAAACTAGCCCAGGGCGATGTGAATGGAGACGGACTCGTTGACGTTTTTTTAACGGGTGTGCAGGGACAGACTGGACAATTACTTTTGCAAACCCCAAAGGGTACGTTTCTTCCTAGTAATCAGCCCGCTTTTCTGGAAAATCAGTACCGGGAAGAAGTAGCGGCCCTCTTTCTTGACGTGGAAGGCGACAAGGATCTGGATTTGGTGGTAGCCTCGGGTGGCAACCAGTCTGCCGATAGTTCCTGGGTTCGATTGTACCTGAATGATGGAAAAGGAAACTTTACCCTGGCTACTGACCAGATGCCCACGGTATCACTGAATGCTTCATGTCTGGCCGCAGCGGATTTTGATAAAGATGGCGATCTGGACCTGTTCGTTGGTGCCCGGAGTGTACCCGGATCGTACGGCGTCACGCCCAAAAGTTATCTGTTCCGGAATGAAAAAGGGGTGTTTAAAGAAGATACACCCGAAGTACTCAGCCGAATTGGACTGGTAACGGATGCCACCTGGCAGGATTTGGATTCGGATGGAATGCCCGATCTGTTGGTTGTAGGCGAGTGGATGCCGATCACGATTTTTTATAATCGAAGTGGCAAGTTTACGTATTCCCATAACCAGACCATTCCAAACTCGGAAGGCTGGTGGACGGCTCTGCAAAAGGCCGATCTGGACGGCGATGGGGATATGGATTTTGTGGTGGGGAACTGGGGGCTGAATTCGGAATACAAAGCGTCTCACGACCGACCCTTATACCTGCAAATCAACGATTTTGACCGTAATAATAGCATCGATGCCTTACTGACATTGGCTGAAAGGGATGGCGAACAATACCCGCTGGATACGAAAGATGAATGGAAACAACAGCTACCCGGTTGGAATTCGCCCTTTCCTTCGAATAGTGGATTTGCCGAAAAGTCTTTCCATCAGCTCATTACTAATGCCCAACGGCGAGGTACGCTGGAGAAAAAAGCGGTCGAATTCCGCTCGTCGGTGCTTATCAATGAAGGGCGAGGTAATTTCACCTTACGACCACTGCCGCCGGTGGCTCAACAAAGTCCCGTATTTACCATTGCCATTCACGATTTTACTAAAGACGGCAAACCTGATATTCTGCTGGGTGGAAATCTTTGGGGGATGCCTCCTTCCAAAGGCCGCCTGGACGCAAGTCGAGGAACCCTACTGGTCCAAGAATCTTCCCTGATTTTCAGGGAACATCACGCGGGTAAAAGCTTTTTCAACGGACAGGTCCGCGGCTTTACTCTGGTACGTGTACAGCAGAAGTACCGTTTGTTCGTCGGACGAAACAAGGGGAAACTACAGGCTTTTGCCTTTTAATCGAGAACTTTTACTTTAAACTCAGGGCATTAGTCGATAAAAAGTACTAGGTAAGTCGCAAAACGTGGAGGGCTTATTTGAAAAAGTATATAAAAAGTTGGCTTTTATTTTGAAATGGAAAGTTAACTGGATAAAATTGTAGGATTTTTGAACAAAACCTACTGATATATTTAGGGTCTACCCCAAACGACACCTGCGAACAAACAAAAGAAGCGGCTCTTTCAGGGCCGCTTCTTTTGTTTTACTGATTTCTTACAGAAGTTCGCCATCCGCAGGCCGCTTTTCGTTAGGGATCACAATGGTCGAATCGCCGTACGAACGGTCACCGAAAGGATTGTCACAAACTTTGTCATTCGCGGGCTTCTTGAACGGAATTTTCTGAAGACCAATCGAACGATCGGCATACACGCGGTTCATGTACTTGGCCCAGGCGGGCAAAGCCATTCGACCCCCCTGGCCTAAAGCACCCGTCCGGAAGTGAATGGAGCGTTCGTCGCCGCCTACCCATACGCCCGTCACTAGTCCCTGCGTTACGCCCATGAACCAACCATCGGAGTAGTTTGACGTAGTACCCGTCTTTCCACCAATCTGATTATTCTGGCCACAAGGCTCCCGATTGAGGCGGGCGGAAGTACCACCGGGCTCCTGCGTGGCTCCCTGAAGCATGTATACCATTCGCCAGGCCGTTTCGGGGCTCAGGGCGTCGTGCGTAGTAGCTTCAAACTTTCGCAGTACGTTGCCGTAGCGGTCTTCAATTCGCAAAACCGTCTGGGGTTCATCCCAGGCTACGCCACCATTCACGAACGTTGAATAGGCGTTCACCATTTCGAATAGGTTCACGTCGGATGTACCTAAACAAATGGTTACATCCTTCGGAACCGGTGATTTTACACCGAGTCGATGGGCGTATTCAATAATCGTTTCGGCTCCGAATTTCTTCATTAACTGAACCGAAATCGTGTTGACCGACTTCGCAATAGCTTGTCGCAGGGTCATACTGCGGCCTGAAGCACCCCCGTCGTAGTTTTTAGGACACCAGTTACCAATACAGGTGGCAACGTCTTCCACCATATCGCAGGGGGTATATCCTTTGTCGATAGCCGTAGCGTATACGAAAGGTTTAAACGAAGAACCCGGCTGGCGACGCGATTGCTTCACGTGATCGAACTTGAAGTACTTAAAGTTGATACCGCCTACCCAGGCTTTTACATGACCCGTATTCGGATCCTCCGACATCATTCCGATGTGCATAAACCGCTTGTAGTACCGAATGGAATCCAGGGGGGTCATGGTCGTGTCGCGTTCGCCGCGGTACGAGAAAATTCGCATCCGAACGGGCGTATTCAACCCTTTCCAGATTTTTTCCTTGTCGTCGCCGAAGCTCTGTTTCAGGGTACGGTAGCGTTCCGTACGGGGAGCAATACGATTCTCGATAAAGCCTTTCAACTCGCGTCCGCCTTCATCTACCCAGGGGTTACGACCTTTCCAGTGAGCGTTGAAGAGCCGCTGTTGTTCCTGAATGTGTTCCATACAGGCATCTTCCGCGTGGCGTTGCATCCGCGAATCAATTGTAACGTGAATTTTGAGTCCGCTCGTGTACAGATCTAATGGATCATCACTGGAACGCTGCCGGTTGAGTTCTTCAATTTCCTGTAACAGTCGATCCCGCATGACCGCAATGAAGTACGGAGCCTGATTGCTGTTATGGTTGAGGGATTTTAACCGCAAGGCAATAGGATCGGCCTGATAACCTTCGTACTGCGACTGGCTTAGAAAGTTGTAATGCACCATTTGTTGCATTACAATATTGCGACGGGTTTTGGAAGCCTCCGGGTGCATCCGCGGATTAAAGCGATCCGGGTTCTGGCACATCCCTACCAGTACAGCAGCTTCTTCTACCGATAACTGTGAGGGTTCTTTACTGAAATAGTGCAGGGAAGCCGTACGAATTCCGTAAGCATTGTCACTAAACTCCACCGTATTGAGGTACATCTGCATGATTTCCTGCTTCGTGTACCGGCGTTCCAGCTGAATGGCCGTAATCCATTCCTTCGTTTTAATAATCAAAAGCTTGACCAGCGGTACATCGCCCAAAATCCCTTTGTAGCGTTCACTACGGGCTTCAAACAGGTTTTTCACCAACTGTTGCGTCAGCGTACTACCGCCTCCGGCTTTCCCCATACCGGCTACCGATCGACCAATTCCTCGCGGATCAATCCCCGAGTGCTTAACAAAACGAACGTCCTCCGTAGCAATAAGGGCATTAATAACATTGGGAGAAATGTCCTGTAATTCGACCGGACTACGGTTTTCCAGAAAGTAACTACCCAGCACAACACCGTCAGACGATATAATTTCTGAAGCCAGTTCATTACGCGGGTTGTCCAACTGCTTCAGGCTGGGCATACCGCCGAACAGATTGAACAAGTTGAAGTACACGGCCAGGATATACAAAAAGAAGGATCCCAAAGCAAAAAGCGTAAACCGCCAGACCTGACGGATCATTTGCTTATAAGGACCCGGAAGCAACTTAAACATAGCAATGAGAAAGGTGTATAATTACAAAGGTGCAAAGGAACCAGCGGAAGACCAAGGATGTCTTGCAAGGTTCAACGCTGGGTAGAGGCTCACTCGTATACATTGCCGGGTATTAAAGAAGCCTTTTGGGCGTCTTTCGGCCACGTAGTTGAGCAAACGGCTGTAAAATAGGGGTTTTTACGGATGCATGACTAATAAAATTTGTCTTGTTTCGCCCGCCGTGTGTGCGGTCAAAACGGACAGGCGGTGCTGGAGGACTCGCTCACTCCAGGAATCGTTGCTTTTCCCGGCGAGGGTCAGCATTCCGGGTAACGTTCCTGGCCTATCCGAAACGTGTACGTATGCACAAGCATCGAAAGTATCCAGGGACGACGTTAAGCAACAAAAACAGTTGGAAAGGGAATGTGTCTTGGATGATAATCTACGTCTGAAAATAGATTGAAAGGAAGCCAGTTCATTACGTAGTCGATAGGCAGTAAAAGTGGGGTAGAAACATAAAAAATCCCTTCCTCAGAGAAAAAGGGATTTTTGAACAAACCTAATACAATTACTTCTATATACAAGAGTAGCATTTGCCTGATTTATACTCTTTTTTTAATTAAAAAAATTAGAAATTTTCAACTTTTATGAAAATATTCCATTTAATATTCTTTTTGTAATACAAAATTATCCTTTGTCCCATTTTCGACCTATCCTAACCTTACTTCCATGCGATACCTGCTTCCCGTATTTGCGGGTCTGGGGCTACTACTGGCCTTTACTGCTGATGATGTACTGACCCGCATCGTCAATCGATTCAATGCTTATCATCAGGAGTTTCCTCAGGAAAAAGTATACCTCCACTGCGACCGACCTTATTATGCTCTGGGCGAAACCATTTGGTTTAAAGGTTATCTTTTCGATGCAGCCAGTCATCGGGCGGATACAGTAAGTCGGGTATTGTATGTGGATCTAATTAGTAATGGAAAAACGCTGTTGCAAAAACGGGTACTTCCCAGCGAAGGCATGGCGACGGGTGACTTCTATCTGGCTGATACGCTTCAGGAAGGCTTATATCAGATCCGGGCCTACACAAACTGGATGCGAAATTTTGATGACGACTTCTTTTTTACCAAAGAATTTCAGGTATACCAGCCCGCTGTAACCGAACGAAACCTGGTTCAGGCCAAAGAAGAGTGCTCCGTGCAGTTTTTTCCGGAAGGCGGCGATCTGGTTCAGGACATTGAATGCCGGGTTGGATTTAAAGCGATTAATCAGTCTGGACGAGGAGTGGCGATACAGGGCGTAATTCTGGAAGATAACAAGGATACGGTTACCGCCTTTCAATCCGAACACCTGGGGATGGGCCGATTGATGATGACTCCCAGGGCCGGAAAGACATATACGGCGGTATTCAACCATGGTACCACTACCCAACGCCTGACTTTACCCGAAGCCAAACCGCAAGGCCACGTACTGATTGTTGATAATCTATCGAATAAAGACCTGATTCGGGTGTTTATATTCAATCAGTTACCCGCTACTGAAGCAAATAAAGAACTGTTTATCGTAGCTCAGATGCGGGGCGAAGTACTCTTTGTTGCCAAGGGTTCGACGGGTAAGAAAACTTTTGTTGCCAATGTACCGAGAGCCAAATTTACGGAAGAAGGGATTGTCCAGTTTACACTTTTTGGAGCGAATGCCGAACCGCTTGCCGAGCGTCTGGCCTACGTTCGTCAGCCCAATAGTATACTCAGTCTTGAATTAAAAACGGATAAAGCTGCGTACAAGCCCCGCGAAAAAGTAACCCTGGATTTTGAAGCCAAAGATGCCGCGGGCAAACCCGTATTGGGCGATTTTTCACTGGCAGTAACGGACGCTGGTCAGGTAACGCCGGAACGGTACCCGCAAACCCTGGTTTCCTATTTGCTCATGAGTTCCGATTTGAAAGGATTTATCGAAGAACCCGGTTATTACTTTGATTCACAAAATACAAATGCGGTGTTGTACCTGGATTTTCTGATGATGACGCAGGGTTGGCGACGTTTTAACTGGAAACAGATTCTAACCGAGGAGTCCAAAAGGCCAGCGTACTGGGTAGAACAGGGGCTGTCACTGACGGGCAAAGTTACCCGGCCTAACGGCAAAATTCTGGAGAAGAAAGGCATTAATGTAACCATGTTCATGACACCGCCCCGCCAGGCTCCCATGCTGGAAGTCGTTCCTGCCGAAGCGGATGGCTCGTATGCCTTTCACAACTTATACTTCGGCGATTCGGTGAAAGTAATGATGCAGGCCGTTGCCGGTAAGAATGACCGGAATCTGAGTGTTACGCTACATGGATTTCCCGCACCCACCGTCCGATTAATAAAAACGCCTTTTCAACCCGTAGATATTCAGGCAGAGGCGTTTGCCAACTACTTGAGCCGGGCGAACGAAAACCTGGAAATCGAGCGGAGATTTCGGCTCGACAAAGCACGCTTACTAAAGGAAATAACGGTAAAAGCCCGACGAACGGAAGAGACGGATAGCCGTAAGATCTACGGTCGGTCCGACGCAACAGTGAAATTCGACCAGATGAATGCGTCTGGAGCTACTTCAATATTTCAGGTTCTGCAGGGACGGGTGGCTGGCTTGACTATCTCGGGTGGGGGGATGGAATATACGGTGCAGATTCGCGGGGCTATGAATTTTTCGGGCGTGGTTGAACCCCTGTTCGTACTGGATGGAATACCGGTAGACAAGCAAACGGTGGCTACCATTCCGCCTACGGATGTGGATTACGTGGATGTACTCAAGGGAAGTTCGGCGGCCATTTATGGCTCGCGGGGTGCGGGAGGAGTAATTTCGATTTTAACCAAACGCGGCAACACCTCTTACGACTGGTCCAAAGAAACGATACCTGGACAGTTGATACGGGTGCTGGATGGATACGCCAAAGTTCGGGAGTTCTATTCGCCGGATTATAGTGTGGATGCACCCGAAAACCGGCGACCTGATTACCGTTCGACCCTATACTGGAATCCGCATGTCCAAACGGACGAAAATGGTAAGGCCCGAATCACGTTTTATAATACCGATCATGCCACCCAGATTCAGGCTCAATTGGAAGGAGCTTGCTCCGATGGTCGGATCGGGACGGTAAAGGTGAGTTACCGAGTGCAGTAAGGTTTTCCGTAAAGACGCCTCCGATAGACGTCTTTACGGGTCAATCCCAACATTCCATTAACAATAAATCCCCCGATTCGTATGCAATCTTCACTAGTCCGTCCTGAGCGGCTTCGTTGCTGCTGCCCGTACGGTAACCTATTTGCAGCGATTCGTTAAACAGGTTATACGTTAATCCTTCCGTACGAATGCCCGCTACGGTACCTACCGGAATGAGCGAAAGTGGCGTACGGGCCGTGTACCATTTTTCGTAATGGTAAGCAAGCAGGAAAATACGGGAATGATCATCCAGTAAAACCACTTTGATCTGATCGCGTACCCGGACGATGTTGGTAATGTTGGTGATCGTATGATCGGCCCGGCGACCCGTCGCCCAGACCACGTTTACGGCTTCGTGGCCGCGTTCGATGAGAAAATCAAAAGCTTTTTCCAGATCGGTTTTGTTCTGGTCGGGTGTATGGACGAACTCAATGGGATATTGAGCCTGGCGAATTTCGTCGAGGTTAATGTCCCGGTCAAAATCTCCCAGCAGTACATCTACCTTGATGCCCAGCTCCAGTACACGCTTGATGGCTCCGTCGAGTACGACTACCAAAGGGGACCATTCCAGCAACTGAGCCAGTAAATCCCAGCTACAGGCTTCGCCATTGGCAATGACCAGGGCTGGTTCCTGTTTTTCGCGGATGATATGATGAGAAGACACCGGATTATTTTGAGTTTCGGGATTCTGGTTTGAAGTTCGCGTTGCGATTCGCAAAGATGCCTAACAAAGCTTGAAACTTGAAATCAGAAACGTACGCTCTGGCCATTGATCTGGGCAATACTTACGCCAAAACCGGCCTTTTTACGGCGGATGGACATTTACAGGAAACGCACTGGAATTTTACCATACCGGAATTGCTGGAATATGTTCGCGAACGCAAGCCCGCTCGGGTGGTGCTGTCTTCCACGGGGCATGCAGAAGAAAAAATACGTAGCTGGTTTGCCTTTCTGCCTTCGCCCATCCTCTGGCTTACCCCGCAAACGCCCGTGCCGCTAACCAAATGTTACGATACGCCGCATACCCTGGGAGCCGACCGCGTAGCTGCGGCCATTGGAGCCCGTCAGTTGTTTCCCGACCGCAACGCACTGGTCATTGACATGGGTACCTGTATCACGTATGATTATGTGGATACGGAAAATAATTTTCACGGCGGTCTGATTTCTCCCGGGCTTCGTATGCGATTTAAAGCCATGCATTCGTTTACCCAACGATTACCCCTTGTGGAAGTGCCCGAGACTTTTCCGCCCCTGGTAGGCAAGAGTACCATTCACGCCATGCAAAGCGGTGTTTTATACGGACTAATCGCCGAAGTACAGGGCCTCATCGAACAATACCGTAGTATTTATCCTGATTTTCAAGTCATTTTGTGTGGAGGGGATGCTCCTCTGTTTGAATCTCGACTGAAAGAACCGATATTTGCAGCCCCCGAACTGGTCCTCCTGGGCCTACACCGAATTTTAAACTATAATGTCTAAAAAGTCAATCATTACCCGCCTTCAGTCATCCGTTAGCCGCTCGTTTGGGGCAGTGTTGGTTTTTTCAGGACTCTGTTCATTACAGGCAGTGGGTCAGGGCTTGGGTAATACACCATATTCTACCTACGGTATCGGGGAAAGATTTAGTGATGCTTTTGCAGCTCAGCAAATGATGGGTGGATCAGGGGTGAGTTACGCCAACGGTCTGTTCATTAATAACATAAACCCCGCTCTGATTGCCCGTAACCGCATTACGACGCTTGAAGTAGGTACGCTGATTCAGTCCAAACAGTTGAAAGAAGGAAATCTGCAGCAAAATGTGGTGGGGGGGAATCTGAATTATCTGGCGATGGCTTTTCCGATAAATAGCCGCTGGACTTCCAGCCTGAACTATACCCCGTACAGTTACCTCGATTACAACAATCGTAGAGTGAGTACAATCCCCGGTGATATGTTCTCTTCGCTGACCGAATACCGGGGGTCAGGAGGCATGAACAAGGTTTCGTTCGTGAACGGTGTTCGCGTTTATAAAAACCTGTACGCCGGTATTTCGGCTTCGTATCTTTTCGGAACCCTCACCCGGGAAGTATCGACGCAAACCCTCCGAGGCGATGGCAACGATTATACGCTGCTCTTTACCGATACGGATCAAAACCGGAATTTCCTTTTTAAAGGAGGTCTGGCTTACCGCTTTAAATTCAGCGACAAACGCTACCTGAACGTTGGGGGTACCTATGAGTTGCCTACCCAGCTGCGTACATCGCGGGTAAGTACGCAATCGGCTCTTGTGGGCGAGATTCCCGTTGCGGGCAGTAACGATACCTTAAGTTACAATGGGAGTGGTCGGGTGAACTTACCGGGCAGCTACCGCATCGGACTATCGTACGAAAACCCCTATCGCCTGGCCGTTACGGCCGATTTTTCCATGCAGCAATGGTCGCAGTTCCGGGATTTCAACCGGAGCAATCAGAATATGCAGGATAGCTACCAGGTCAGTGCAGGACTGGAGTACACGCCTAACATTGTATCCTCTACCTACTGGAACCGGATTCCGTACCGCTTCGGCGTGAATTTCTCGCAATTGCCCTACAGCGTTCGTGGGCAACGCATCAATGAGGCCAGCTTATCCATTGGTATGGGCTTACCGCTAACGAAAGTAGGTCTTTCGGATGCAAACCTTGGCCTTACAGTAGGTCAGCGGGGAAAAGAAGGCACGGGCATCATTAAGGAACAATTCTTTCGGATTAATCTTGGTTTCACCATCAGCGACCAGTGGTTCTACCGTCAGGTGGTCGATTAGTTGATTGAAGCCATGAGACAAGTAACGTTTTTTCTTTCCTGTATTTTGTTGAGTGCCTTTGGATTAATGGCCTGTGAAGAAAAACAGGTTGTTAATTCGAAACCCTATACCGGGCCTCAGCAGGAAACCTACGATGTGCAGGTTGTATACAGCGATTCGGGCCATAAAGTGATCCGTATGGTAACGCCCGTTCAGTTGGATTTGCTGACAGGCGATCGGATTTTTCCCAAAGAGATCCGACTGTATTTTTACGATAAAGCCGGTACCGAACACACCTGGCTACGGGCAGATTCCGGGCGGTACATTCGGATGCAAAACCTGTACCGTATGATCGGACACGTAAAAATTGAAAACCGGATCAAGCAGGAAACCCTCGAAACGGACGAACTATTCTGGAGCCCCGACCAAAAACGCATCTATACAGATCGACCCGTAACGAGCCGCACCCCCACCGGTGTTACTAATGGGACGGGGCTGGTGGCTACGCAGGACTTTAAGCAATACGGTCTGGGAAAAGTACGTAATAGCCAGATGCAGGTGAATGATCTTCCTGAATAAGGCTAAGGGCACTGAGCCAACGCTTTTTCAACCTCGGTTACATCCGTAATCTTCTTTTCATTTCCCCATTCATTGTACAGGAAAGTGGTTAGCACGGCCAGATCAAGGGCTTTTAAGGCCGTGTTGCCGGGCATGGGCTGCCGGTACAGCTTTCCGTTTACGCGTAGCGGATGTTGAAAACCGTTTCGCATGCCACAGATGACGAGAGCTTTGTTGGAGGCCGTAAGAAAATCGGAGCCAGCCAGCGGTGGATACAGATTGGCCATTCCTTCGCCCTGAGCCTGATGGCAATTCATACAGCTTTTCTTGTAAAGATCAAACCCTTCGGCTACGTATTGTTGCCGCTTGATTTCCGCTTCTGACTGGCAGGCGGTTAATCCCGCTATTGCTACGAACAGAAGGTATACTGACGTTTTCAGGGCTTTTATGATAGGCATGACTGGTCAATGATCAATCAGTGAATGGATCAAAATGAAATTCGAAGTTAGCCAAAAGCGTCCGTTGAGTCGCCATGGTATCTAGTATCTACTGCGTTTAAAGGCCTAGCAAAGCAAGAAGAAAGTACGAGGTATTTAATGAAAAAAGGGCATTTGCTTCATGTTTAGCGGCTTAACGCGGGTTCCATTCGCTTTCCTGAAGTACGGCTTTTGAAGAGACATCCAGAAAATTATTTCATCTTTATCTGGCTTTACGTATCCCTAAAAGCGAACGCCCCCTACTTTTGTGAAAATAGAATTGATTCGTAAAACAAGTTCCGCCGCCGTATAATCATAACGTTGCTTATTCTTCCGGGCAGGTTATTTTTGGTTAAGATACATGAAAACATATTTACGCCTTTTACAGTACGCACAGCCCTTAGGGCGGTTTGTGATTCCCTATCTGATCTGTTCGCTGCTGGGTAGTCTCTTTGGAATCCTCAATTTCGCCCTGATCGGCCCTTTGCTAGGCGTACTCTTTGATGTACAACCCGCAGCGGTTGTGACCCGGCCCACCTTTGAATGGGAGCCTCAGTACTTCATTGATTTATTCAAATACTACCTCTACGATGCAACTACCAATCATGGTAAACTGGCCGCCCTGCGATTTGTCTGCGTAGTAATTATCAGTTCGGTTTTACTTTCAAATATCTTTCGTTATCTGTCGAGTCGGGTCATTGAAAAGATGCGGGGTTCTACCATTACGAATCTCCGTTCGGCCGTGTTTGAACGAATCATCAGTCTGCACTTGGGTTTTTTCAACAATGAACGCAAAGGAGATTTGATGGCTCGCCTTACGACGGACATTCTGGAAGTAGAAGGTTCGATTGGACGAGCGTTTGGGGCTATTTTCAAAGAAATCATCTTACTGATTGGCTACTTCATTACACTATTCTATCTGTCAGTAGAATTGACCTTGTTCTCCCTGGTGGTCATTCCTTTGTCCGGAGCCATCATTGGTCTACTGAGTAAACGCCTGAAAGAACACGCCATCGAAGTCCAGTTGACTATGGCTAATATTCTGAGCGTAATCGAGGAAACTTTCGGCGGTGTTCGGGTCGTGAAGGGCTTTAACGCCGAGCGGTTTATTGGAGAGAAATTCGACCGGGAAAACCGGAAGTATTACCGCGTCTGGCGGAATATGATCTATCGACAGGAAATGGCTTCACCGCTTTCGGAGTTACTGGGCGTATGCGTCGTAGCGGGAATTCTGCTGTATGGTGGGGGGTTAGTACTTTCCGGACAGTCGGGTATGGATGCCAAAGATTTCATTGCCTACATTGTCCTGTTTTCGCAGGTTACCCGGCCGGCCAAGGAAATTTCTAATTCCATTTCGGGGATGCAACGTGGAAAAGCTTCAGCGGATCGCATTTTCCGGTTGATGGATACGCCGCGACTGATCGAGGACCAACCTAACGCGACTGTACTGAAAGATTTTCAGCAGGGCATCGAGGTACAAAACATCACCTTCGCGTATCAGGAAGATCGTAACGTAATAAAAAACATTTCCTTCTCCATTCCGAAAGGTCAAACGGTGGCTTTAGTCGGTTCATCAGGCAGTGGGAAATCGACGATTGCTGACCTGATTCCCCGGTTTTTTGATGTAACGGGCGGTCAGATTCTGATCGATGGTATGGATATTCGGCAGGTAACGCAGCAATCGTTACGAAATCTGATGGGAATCGTAACGCAGGAATCCATTCTCTTCAACGATACGATTTTTAATAATATCTCCTTTGGCATTAACGCTACGCCCGAGCAGGTAGAAGAAGCCGCTCGCATTGCCAACGCCCATGAGTTTATCATTCAAACGCCCGAGGGCTATCAAACCACGATTGGTGATCGGGGAAGTAAGCTTTCGGGTGGTCAGCGGCAACGTATTTCCATTGCCCGGGCTATCTTGAAAAACCCACCAATCCTGATTCTGGATGAAGCAACGTCTGCACTGGATACGGAATCAGAAAAACTGGTACAGGAGGCCTTGACCCGACTGATGAAAAACCGGACTACCTTGGTCATTGCCCACCGCCTGAGTACTATTCAGCACGCTGATCAGATTTTGGTATTACAGCACGGGGAGATCATTGAGCAGGGAACGCACCTTGAATTGCTGGAGCAGAAAGAAGGCATGTACCGTCGTCTCAGTATGATGCAGGGCGTATAAATATAGCGTTAAAACAGAAGAGCGGCGAGTACATTGCTCGTCGCTCTTCTGTTTTAAGATGGTTTCTTATTCTGAAATACTAACGATTGCCTCGGGTTCATTGATCATCAAGGCCTGTTCTTCGGCTTCGGTAAGTTTGGGCGTCAGATTGCAACTGAGGTATTTAATGCTGTATCCTTGCTCGTAAAATAGAGTTTCGTACCTGGTTTTAATACCAAAGTGCCGCATGTTGAGTTCGGATTGATATAAATCCCGAGTGTAGATCAGGTTTTCACAACCAAAGGCTTGGAGTGTCTCAAGAGTATAATCAAACAGACTATCGCTATCCGTTTTCAAGTGGAAGATACCGCCTTGCTTGAGCATACTGGCGTACATACGTAGAAAACGTGGATGCGTGAGCCGACGTTTAATATCCCGATTACGGGGCCGTGGGTCCGGAAACGTAACCCAGAGTTCATCCACCTCGTCAGGAGCAAAGTATAGTTCTACATCCTGTACGATGGTGCGGAGGAAACCAATGTTGGTAAGCCCTGCATTAATGGCCTGCTTACTGCCGCGGGCCATGCGGTCGCCTTTCATATCCACACCAACGAAATTCTTGTCCGGGAATACCTTTCCCAGTCCTACTGTATATTCACCCTTACCGCATCCAATCTCTACAATCAGTGGATTTTCATTCTTGAAAAACTGGTCATGCCAGTGGCCTTTGATGGCGTAAAATAAGGGCTTGGGTGGCTCCAGCACGTTATCGGTCTGGGCGTTATGAGCAAAAAAATGGAGTTTTTGACGTGACACGACTACCTGTAAGTTTAACCTTACAAAGGTAGAGATTACCAGAAAATTAGAACGAAAAATATTCAATCAGAGGGAGTTACTGCTTACTCCAGTAGCGACAGTACATCTTCCTTCGACAGCGATTTTACAAAGGTATCTTCGGTCGTAATCAGCTCGCTGGCCAGCCGCTGTTTGGAATGTTGAAGAGCCAGAATCTTCTCTTCCACCGTATTCTGGGAAATGAATTTGTACGTAAATACGGTCTTGTCCTGCCCGATTCGGTGAGCCCGGTCAACCGCCTGGGCTTCAATGGCCGGATTCCACCAGGGGTCCAGAATGAATACATAATCGGCCGCCGTAAGATTTAAACCTAAACCACCTGCTTTGAGGGAAATTAAGAAAATAGGAACCTGTGCATTCGTCTGGAATAGTTCAACCTGCCCCTGCCGATCCTGCGTATTGCCGTCGAGGTACGCATAAGGAAATCCGCGTTCTTCCAGTTCAGACCTGATTAGATCAAGGTGTTTAACGAATTGGCTGAAGATGAGTATCTTATGTTTTTCGCCGACTACCGTTTCAATTTTCGCCAGTACTTCCTCCAGTTTCCCCGAACTGAACTCGTATCCTGAGTCCACCATTCTCGGGTGATTGGCCAGCTGCCGTAAACGCGTCAGACCTTGCAAAACGACCATCTGCGATTTGGCGATGCCTTCTTCTTCAATATGCTGAAGAATCATATTGCGGTAGTACGACTTTGCTTCCTCGTAAGCCTTCTCCTGTTCTTCGGACATGGCACAGTACTGAACGGATTCGACCTTTTCGGGAAGTTCCGTGGCCACCTGCGATTTATGCCGTCGCAGCATAAACGGCTTGATGATGCTGTACAGCCGCTGCGTTTTCTTTTCATCCCCCCGCTTTTCAATGGGAATCTGAAATTCATTCCGAAAGAAGGACTGACTACCCAGCAGGCCCGGATTAACAAAGTTCATCTGACTCCACAGGTCCATGGTACTATTCTCCAGCGGCGTACCACTCAAAATAAGCCGAAACCGACTTTGCAGGAGCAGCAAGGCCTTGGAAATATTAGAACCGGGATTTTTAATGGCCTGCGATTCATCCAGAATGATGTAGTGAAACGGATAACGCTGGAGCAGCTCCACATCGATCCGTACAATGCCATAAGAGGTCAGGACAACATCGTACTGATTGAACAGGTCAATGTTTTTTTCGCGGTACGTGCCGGTATACACCAGTACGCGTAACATGGGGGTAAACTTTTTAATTTCCAGTTGCCAGTTGTACAGCAAGGACGTAGGCATCACAATTAGTGACGCTTCTTTCGCCCCGTTTTCGTACTGCGATTGCAGCAGCGACAAGGTTTGTAGAGTCTTTCCCAGACCCATATCATCGGCGAGGCAACCCCCAAACTGGTATTGGTTCAGGAAGCGTAGCCAGTCGTAGCCGGCTTTCTGGTAGGGCCGAAGGGTACCATTGAGTCCCTGTGGGAGAGGGTATGCTTCAATTTCCTCGAAATCCCGTAGTTTTTCGAGTTTCCGGTTAATGATGGTAGCGGCCAGACTTTCTTCCTGCAACTCCTGCACCAGCGAAATGTGGTGTTTCTGGAGGACAAGATGATCCTGATCGTCGTGGTCGTTGGCAAAGGCAAACAGTTCGGAATATTGCGAAAACCAGGATTCAGGAATTACGGCCACCTCGCCATTCGGCAGGGTAAATTCCCGTTTTTTGTCGAGAATCAACTGTTTGAGTTGCAGGAACGGAATTTCATACTCGCCAAACCGTACAACTGCGAAGATATCAAACCAGTCACGGTTTTCGTGAATGGAAAGCTGCAGGGAGGAGTAACCCAGGAAATAACGTTTCGTATCGGTTGGACTCTGACTAATGACAAACCCCTGTTCAAGTAACGGTTCGTAATGATCCTGAATCCAGGAAAAAGCTTCCGCTTTCGGTAAGACAGCCTGTCCATTCCGTAAATGCAGGTTTCGCTCCCGTAACATCCGTATGGTTTCCTTTTCCCGAGGAATGTCCCGTTGAATTTTATGGAAAATATACTCGTCATTGCGGGTTTCCATGCTCACATTGGCTGAGGCCGTGAAGCTGTCGAACCGGAAACTATGATCGCCGTAATTGAACGATAAGGTCAGCGTAACATCCGGGTCAGTTGCTACAGCTGAAGTCGCCGAAGAACCCGCCGTAGCCGATTCAGCAACGTTTTCGCTCAGGTTTAATTGGGGCACCGGACGGAACGATTCCGAACGGATCTCAAAGCCTTTTGCGTATACATCGAAGAGTGTAATTAAGGACGATACAAATTTCCGGTAATAGTCCTCTTCGATGCTTTTGGGAATGACGATAAACTTCTTGTTAAAAAAGGGCTTTAGCTTTTTGCCATCGACGGCTGGCTTGAAATGGTACAACTTCGCATCCAACAAAAGCCAGGCCGGATCTTCGCCCAGTAAGATCGCGTCGCGGTGCTGGAACTCTACTTTTACTCCCTGATGCCGAATCGTCGGATAGTAATGCGTATTGTCGGCATTCCGCATGACATGGAAACGCACAGAAGCGGGTTCCACCGGAATGGTCACTTCTTCGCGAATGGGATTGCCATCGTTGCCCATGATGAAGACGCGTTTGTCTACCAGCAGGGGACAAATCTTAGCCCGGTGACTTTCAATATAGTTACAGATGGAATCCTGAAGATTTTTATCGCCTTTGTTTTTGTCGAATACTTTGAGAAAAAAATCAGTAGGAGTCGTTTTCTTCGAGCTAAATTTTTTAATGACTACTTCCTGCTGAATGGCATCGATAAGTTTTACCAGTTCAAAATCAGTATCGTCCAGCCGTTCAGCAAACTCATTGATATTCTTGGAGGAGATGGATTGATGCAGGAGGGTAAGTTCACCACGGTCATTTAACTGCACAATAAACGGTTCCCAAAGATAGCCCAGGTACTCGTGCTGATAGAGCGAGTAAATGAGGCAGAATGGTTGGGAGGTAGCAACTTTCATAAGTTTAAAGCGGGAAGGTCCGCTGATCAATTCGTGTATACCTACCCCCAGGAATCAGAATTCAAGAGGCAGGAATCGAGGTACGGAATGACGCGATTGTTGGAGAGTAAACAGATTCGTTTTTTGCTGAAAAGAAACAAAAACGCTCGCAATCCAACTAATTTAAAGGCAAACGAACGGCAATTTTATGATTGCTATTGAAAAAACCTAATTTTTCAATGCTTAAGTTTAGCCAAATATAAAGGCAGAAAAAAGCTTTTAAAGCTTCGTTTTTTTGCGTTCATTGCCAGTTTTATTCATTTAGAAAACGCAACCTTAGGTAATGAAGTAGGTTTTCAAAAGCAAGAGTGTTTGTCCTCTTAACCATGGGTAGTTTAAAACAAAATCGGGCTCTAGTATGCCTATTATTTACATTGATTAGTGGTACCCTACAGGCTCAGTCTATGGCTTCGCGGCTGGATCACCTACTGGCTCAACGGATTTCCGGCGAGGGGCCGGGCGTAAGCATTGGTGTAGTACGTAAGGGAAAGGTTTTATATGCGGGAACGGCTGGGTTGGCCCGAGTTGATACGCAGGAGAAAATCAGTTTGCGAACGACCTTCCGCATGGCCTCTGTTTCCAAACAGTTTACAGCCATGGGCATTCTACTGCTCGAACAGGAAGGAAAACTGAAACTAACGGATCCTCTAAACCGCTTTTTCCCGGAATTCCGTACGGAACTGGCTTCACGCATTACCCTGCAACATTTGCTTACGCATACTTCGGGTATTCATGATTATGAAGAGTTGATGGACAGTACCTGGCACCGGCAGATTCTGGATGAAGACGTAGTTAAATTGTTACAGGATCAAACGCAGACATATTTTAAACCCGGTACCCAGTTTCGGTACAGTAATTCAGGGTTCTGCTTACTGGCCATGGTGGTTCAACGGGTGTCTGGTCAGGCTTATGGGGTATTCATGAACGAACGACTGTTTCTGCCCCTGGGCCTAAAAAATACGTTTGTATACGAGGCTGGGAAAATGTATCCGCATCGGGCTTTGGGTCATACCGTCACGGACGAAGGAAATACGCAAGAATCCGATCAGAGCCTGACGAGTGCCACCCGGGGAGATGGTTGTGTATATACCTCGCTGGCCGACTATTTTCGCTGGTATCAGGCTTTACAGCAGGGGAAGCCCTTGGACCTGAATAAAAAATTACAGACAGTAGCTTTCGCCTTTCCCGAATTACCGGGCTCAGGATACGGTTTGGGCTGGTTTATTCAGAAAACCTCTCCTATCGAGTTATTTCACAGCGGCACGACCAGCGGTTTTAGCAACGTGGTCATTCGTATTCCTGAAAAAGATGTATTGCTGGTAATGTTCTCGAATCGGGCCAATCATCACGCATTTTTCAATGAAGTATTGACCGTACTACAAACGGAACCCGATCTAAAACCGCAAATGAATTGGCAAACCTTTCATCGGCTGACGAATTGAAAAAGGGCCGTATCTATAAATTAGATACGGCCCTCGCTTTTGCTTTTCTTACTGCTTAGGTTCGCTTTTCTTATCTTCCGCCAGTAACTTTAGAAGTACACCATTCGTCCAGCCAAAGCCATCTTGCAGCGGATATTCACCGCCGCCGCCGAGCAGGGAAGTGTCGTACACATTATACTTTTCTACCATACGGCCCGTGGCTTTGTAAACCCGGACGTTTTCTTCCACCCAAATATCCCGGATTTCTTGGGCCAGAGCCGTTTCTTTATAATTCCGCAAGCCCTGAATAGCCATCCAATGCAGGGGAGCCCAGCCATTGGGAGCATCCCATTGCTGTCCGGTTTGAACCAAGGTAGTAGTAAGTCCACCCGGTTTCAGGAAATCATCTTTTAATCGCTTTGCTACTAATCTTGCCTGATCTTCCGTAGCAATGTTAAAAAATAGGGGATACACTGCCGCCAGGGAGGCAATGGGCGTTTGCCTGGCTTCTTTGAAGTCGTAATCGTGGTAAAATCCGTCTTCTTTATTCCAGCAAAACTGTTGAATGGCCTTCTTACGCTTTTCAGCCAGGTTTTTAAAGCTTTGGCTGTGAGCCTGATCATTAATCAGCGTATAGCCTTCCGCCAGCGTCATTTCAAGTTCGTATAGCAGACAGTTCAAATCCACCGGAATAATATCCGTCGTATGGATCGTTCCCATTGTCTTGCCGTCCCGGAACCAGCGAGCGGTAAAGTCCCAGCCTGATTCAGCACCCGCCCGAATGTCGCGGTATACTTCTTCGGCTTTGCGACCCGTGTGTTGGGCAATGGCTACGTCTTCCTTATAGGCTTCCGGACGAGGCGTATCACTGTCATCGTAGTACCGATTTAACTGATAGTTACCTGGCAGACGAACTACGCGTCGGTACGCTTCACCCGGCTTCAGGTCAGCCGTCTTTTTCATGTCATCCTCGTTGGTAGCCCCCATCCAGAAGTAGTATTCCTTCAACAATTCGGGCAAGTATTGAGCGATGATCTGATCATTATTGCGGGTTTCAGCCAGCAATCGAACCATCAGCGAAAAGTACGGTGGCTGCGAACGACTCAGGTAGTAACTCCGGTTGCCGTTAGGAACGTGTCCCTGATACCGAATGAGGTGAGCGAAGTTGGAAACCATCCCTTCAATGAGAGAATCTTCACCCGCTTCCTGTAACCCTAGCATCGTGAAGTAGCTATCCCAGTAGTAAATCTCTCCGAAGCGACCCCCAGGGACAACGTAGCTACGGGGTAGTGCCAGTAGAGAGCCCTTCACTTCGCCCGTAGGCTTCCGGGTCAAGATCGGCCACAAGGCGTTGATATGAGCCTCAGGCGACAAAGACGTATCCGAAACAAAGTGATTATTAGGAGCATCCGGAAAGCGGAAATACTCGTTGACAAATGCCCTTAAGTCGAAGCCTTCTTTATCCTTCTGCTCTTCATAAGCCCTTAAAATCTGCTTGGCAGGAATGAGTGGTTCCGCATCAGCAAAGGTCTTGGAGTCCGGGAATAGCTCCTTCATCTGGACATCTACAAAGAGTTGTCCAAATTCTACATCAGGACTCGGGGGAGTCTGAAGTTCGGCCGGTGTACAGGCAAGTAGTAACAAGGGAATTGCTAGAATAGATAGAACACATGAACGAAGTATAAAGGGCATAGAGCTAAATAATAATGCTTAAGGGTTTTTAGAAACGTTTCTGAGTATCAGGGCAATAAAAGTAGAGAAAGCTCTACAGTGCCCCTAAAAGTGGGCAAATATCACCTATTTCTGTAAGTAACGAAGCTAGAGCTAAGATTCATATCCAAGAAGGGTAGTTAGCTGAAGTAGAAACGTACGTAAAGTTTTAGCTCTTGGTAAATAAATCTCACACCTTGTGATAAAATGTTGTACTTTCGCCCTCTAAATTATATTTTCGGGTATCCGAAAAATACATTGTTTAAACTCGTTTAAACTTCTGATAGTCAATGAAATTTATCGTCTCGTCTTCGGCATTGTTGAAACAACTGGCGGCTATCAACGGAGTCGTAGCGTCCAATCCGATTGTTCCGATTCTGGAAAACTTCCTGTTCCAACTCGAAGGGAGTCTACTTACGGTAACGGCCTCTGATTTGCAGACGGTTATGATTACCGAAATAGAGGTCGAATCTTCAGATAAAGGTTCCATCGCTGTACCGGCTAAATTGCTACTCGATACGTTGCGGGGTTTACCCGAACAACCCATTACCTTCAAAATTGACGCCGAAACGTTCGGTACTGAAATCGTCTCCGAAAACGGTCGGTACAAACTTTCCGGTGAGAATCCAATTGACTTCCCGAAAGTTCCGGCGGTTAACAAAACCTTATCGATTGAGGTAGCGGCAGAAGTGTTGGGCAAAGCCATCGCGAACACGAGCTTCGCCGCCAGTACCGATGATTTACGTCCTAATATGACGGGGATGTATCTTCAACTGGGGGAAAGCAATGCAACTTTCGTAGCGACGGACGGCCACCGGCTGGTACGGTATCGTCGGCAGGATTTGCGTTCAGCCAATACCAGTACCATGATTATTCCTCGCAAGGCACTGAACCTGCTGAAGTCTTCCCTGCCTTCGGATGATACGACCGTAAAGGCGGATTTCAGTCAGTCGAACGCGTTCTTCACCTTTGGTAACATCAAGATGATTTGCCGATTGATCGACGAGCGATTCCCGGATTATGAAAACGCGATCCCCGTTAACAATCCAAATATCTTAACAATCAATCGACTCGAATTGCTGAGTTCGTTGCGTCGAATTTCTATCTACGCCAATAAAACGACTCACCAGATTCGCCTGCGAATTTCTCAGGACGAACTCGTGATCTCAGCGGAGGATCTGGATTACTCCAATGAGGCATCCGAGCGTTTGGTTTGTGAGTATAGCGGCGATGATCTGGAAATTGGCTTCAATGCAAAATTCCTGATTGAAATGCTGAATAACCTTAGCTCCAATCAATTGCAGTTGCGTTTATCGGCTCCTAATCGGGCGGGTATTCTGGTCCCCAACGATCAGGACGAAAACGAAGACATTCTGATGCTGGTGATGCCGGTCATGCTTAATACGTATGCTTAAAGATTTTCAAAGATGAAATAAAAGGAGCCTTTCGAAAGAAGGCTCTTTTTATTTGTTAATTCGTTGGATAAAAGACTTTTCACAACGAACTTCACGTTATTGATTCTGATAAATCCCTTTTTGTTTAACACGATGAAAACACTTCGACTCGTAGTAGTCCTGCTACTGACTGGACTGACCTTTCAGACCAATGCTTCGGATGAGCCTAAAAAAGAGGGAATCCAGTTTTTTCACGGTACGTGGAAACAGGCCTTAGCGAAAGCCAAAGCTGAAAACAAAATGATTTTCCTCGATGCCTATACAACCTGGTGTGGTCCCTGCAAGTGGATGCAAACCAAATCGTTTCCGAACAAACAGGTGGGGGATTTGTATAACAGCAAGTTTATCAACGTGAAACTGGATATGGAAGCGGGAGAAGGATTGAAGCTGATTGATCGCTATCCTGTAGAAGGTTTTCCAACGCTGTTTTTCATTGATTACGAGGGAGAAGTGGTACTAAAAGAAGCAGGAGCTAAAACGCCCGAGCAACTCATCACGTTTGCGAACGAAGCCATTGAGCAGTAATAAACTATTGATACATAAATAGAAGAGTCGGCAAAGAAACTTGCCGACTCTTTTTTATGGAAAAAATACAATTTAGGAAGCAAGCTATATCAGTAGGTTAGCCCCTGCTAATCAATGCTCCACGGCAACAGCTACTAGCTCATTGTGAAGCAATTAAGGCGGACTCATGCAGTGTCAAGAAAAATTTACAAAAATTTACAAAAACTTTTCCTAAACTCTTGTTTATCAAATAGAAAACCGCTTATTTTGCAACTCTGTTTAAAGATCGAACAAAAGGTCGCTGTTCCATATGGTTGGCAGAACTATAGGAACCTCTGATTATCAGACCATTGAGTTTATTTGTTCGATTGCCACGTCAATTTCGGTTTTGCCCGGTTTTGAACGTCAGAACTGTTACTGGCTCCAGTACTTGAATGCCCAGGTGCAATGGAGTTGAGTAGTAAGCTGACAGGATGCTTCTTCCCGTATCTCGGGATTTTGGATGCGTACAGGCTTTTTTAGCCTATCTGGTACGCCCCGCAAGTCTCCTCTCCGCTTTCCTTCTCGGTACGTTACTGGTTTTCAAAATTTTTCAGGGAATTTCTGTCTTGATACGGTAAACAGCAGAAAAAGCACTACTTTTGCAGTCCGTTTTCTGAGGCCCCCAGGTGGGAGAGCTGATAACCAATTAAAAATCAAGAAGATGTCTGGTATTATTGGGAAGAAAATTGGCATGACCAGCCTCTACAACGCTGACGGTTCTGCCGTAGCTTGTACGCTGATTGAAGCCGGTCCCTGCGTCGTGACGCAAGTAAAGACCGTCGAAACGGATGGCTACCAAGCTGTTCAGTTAGGTTTCGGCGAGAAAAAAGAGAAAAACACTTCCAAGCCGCTGGCTGGTCACTTCAAAAAGGCCGGTACAACTCCCAAGCGGAAGTTAGTAGAGTTCAAAACTTTTGAACAATCACTGAATTTAGGCGATACGATCGATTCTACGCTGTTTGCTGAAGGTGAATTCATCGATGCAATCGGTACGGCTAAAGGTCGTGGTTTCCAAGGCGTTGTGAAACGTCACGGTTTCGGTGGGGTAGGCGGTCAAACGCACGGTCAGCACAACCGTCAGCGTCACCCGGGTTCGATTGGTGCCTGTTCTTTCCCTTCACGGGTATTCAAAGGCCTTCGCATGGCAGGTCGGATGGGTAACAACCGCGTTAAAATCCAAAACCTGCAAGTACTTAAAGTGTATCCTGAGCAAAACCTGATCGTGATCAGCGGTTCAGTTCCGGGTGCCAAAAATTCATTTGTAATTCTTGAGAAATAGGTTCGTGTGAGTATTCACATGCCCTTCTACTCAACGTAGCACTTGACAAGAAATGGAACTGTCCGTATTTAATATTCAAGGCCAAGAAACGGCGAAGAAAGTAACACTGTCTGAGGACGTGTTTGCAATTGAGCCTAACGAGCACGTAATGTGGCTCGACGTAAAGCAATACTTGGCTAATCAGCGTCAGGGTACGCACAAAGCTAAAGAACGTTGGGAAGTTTCCCGCTCAACCCGCAAACTGATGCGTCAGAAGGGTACCGGCGGAGCTCGTCACGGTTCTTTCAAAGCTAACATTTTCAAAGGTGGTGCTCGCGTATTCGGTCCTAAGCCCCGCGATTACTCCTTCAAACTGAATAAGAAAGTGAAAAGCCTGGCTCGTAAATCAGCTCTGGCTTCTAAAGCGAAAGACGGCGTAGTAACCGTTGTCGAAAACTTCACTTTCGATTCTCCTAAGACCAAGCAATACATTTCGGTTCTGAACGCCTTCCAGGCGGGTGAAACGAAAACCCTGCTGGTTCTGCCGACGGCTGACAACAATGTATTCCTGTCAGCTCGGAATCTGCCTAAAGCCAACGTGCTGCCCGCAGATCAGTTGACTACCTACGCTTTACTGAATGCTGATCGTTTGATCATTGCTGAAGGAGCGTTAGAGAAAATCGAAGCATTATTGAACTAATCCGTTGGTCCGAAAGGCCTGGAGATTAACGACAAAAGATTATGAGCATCATCATTCGCCCGCTCCTGACTGAAAAGTCAACGGCTCAGAACGAGCAAGGAAAGTACGGCTTCGAAGTGGCTCTTACGGCCAACAAGGTCGAGATTAAGAAGGCCATCGAAAAAATGTACGGTGTGAAGGTTGAGTCAGTGAATACGGTTCGTCAAATCGGGAAGAAAAAATCTCGTAGCACGCGTACCAAAATCACGGCTGGCTTTACTTCCACCAAAAAGAGAGCGATCGTTACTGTTGCCGAAGGTGAAGTAATCGATTTCTATCAAGGCATTTAATTCAACATCCCCCTCCTCCAGGATGCGTTTTGAACAGGTTAGGCTGGCAGTGGAGGACATAGCCTGACCGTAGCAATTAATCCAATGGCAATCAAGAAGTTGAAGCCTGTTACGCCGGGAACCCGCTTTCGTTCGGCCCCGACGTTTAACGAAATTACGGCTAGCAAACCTGAGAAGAGCCTCTTAGAGCCTCTGAAAAAATCAGGTGGTCGTAACGATCAGGGTCGCCGTGCGATGCGTTACATCGGTGGTGGACACAAGCGTAAATACCGGATTATCGATTTCAAACGCGATAAACAAGGCGTTTCAGCAGAAGTAAAAACGATCGAGTACGATCCTAACCGTTCGGCTCGTATTGCGTTAGTTCAATACGCAGATGGCGAAAAACGCTACATCATCGCTCCCCAAGGTTTGACCGTAGGTCAGACGATCGTAGCGGGTGAAGGCGTAGCTCCTGAAGTAGGCAACGCATCTCCTCTGATGGCTCTGCCCATCGGTACGATTGTTCACAACATTGAGTTGAAGCCTGGCAAAGGTGGTCAGATGGCCCGTAGTGCTGGTACGTACGCTCAAATTGTAGGACGTGAATCGAAATACGTAATTCTGCGACTTCCCTCAGGCGAAACCCGTATGGTACTGGGTTCAGGTATTGCAACCGTAGGTTCAGTATCGAATGCCGACCACATGAACGAAAGCCTGGGTAAAGCAGGTCGCCGTCGTTGGTTAGGTCGTCGTCCCCGCGTTCGTGGTGTAGCAATGAACCCAGTTGATCACCCGATGGGTGGTGGTGAAGGCCGGGCTTCTGGAGGACACCCACGCTCACGTAAGGGTCTGTTAGCGAAAGGTAAGAAAACTCGCGACAAGAAGAAGGCATCCAACAAGTTAATCATTAGCAAGCGGAAGAAATAATGGCACGTTCACTCAAAAAAGGCCCCTATATTGATTTTCGCCTCTCCAATAAAGTGGAGGTAATGAATGAGTCAGGCAAGAAATCGGTTATTAAAACCTGGTCGCGTCGGTCGATGATTTCTCCTGATTTCGTGGGTCACACTTTCGCCGTGCATAACGGTAACAAGTTTATCCCCGTGTACGTGACGGAAAACATGGTAGGTCATAAACTGGGCGAGTTTGCCCCGACCCGCAACTTCCGTGGCCACGTCGCTAAAAAGGACAAAGGAAAACGATAAACCAGTTTACAGTTGGCAGTCTTCAGTTGACGGATGCGTATCGCTGGTAACTGAAAACTAAGAACAACAAACTGACAACTTAGTAATGGAAGCAATCGCAAAACTTAATAACGTCCCGACGTCGCCCCAGAAAATGCGACTGGTTGCCGATCTGATTCGCGGCCAGAAAGTAAACAAGGCATTGGCGATTTTGAAATATCAGCCTAAGTCGGGCTCTCCGCGTCTGGAAAAGTTGCTGCTGTCGGCAATTGCAAACTGGCAGGAGAAATTCGGCGAAGAAGTGAAGCTGGAAGATGCTGACCTGTACGTAAAAACTATTTTCGTAGATGGCGGTCCTTTCCTGAAACGTCTTCGTCCGGCTCCTCAGGGCCGTGCGTATCGGGTACGGAAGCGTTCGAATCACGTAACGCTTGTTGTAGCCAGCAAAGCCAAGGCAGAAGAAACTAAAACCGAAAACACGGAAGCGTAACACACCATGGGACAAAAGGTAAACCCCGTAGGTCTTCGTCTGGGTATTGTACGTGGTTGGGAATCCAACTGGTACGGTGGAAAGAACTTCGCTGAAAAGCTGGTAGAAGACGAAACGATTCGTAAATATATTGCTGCTCGTATTCCTAAAGGTGCGATCTCGAAAGTAATCATCGAGCGTACGCTGAAGCGGGTAACGCTAACCATCAACACGGCTCGTCCAGGTGTGGTTATCGGTAAAGGCGGTAACGAAGTTGATAAAATCAAAGAAGAGCTCAAGAAATTGACGGGCAAAGATGTCCAGATCAATATCTTCGAGATCAAGCGTCCGGAAGTAGATGCGAAACTCGTTGGTGAAACGATCGCTCAACAACTGGAAGCCCGTATTTCTTTCCGTCGTGCTATGAAGCAAGCGATTGCTTCGGCTATGCGGGTAGGAGCACAGGGTATTAAAGTTCGCTTGTCAGGCCGTTTAGGTGGAGCTGAAATGGCTCGTACGGAAGAGTACAAAGAAGGACGTGTCCCTCTGCATACACTCCGTGCTGACATCGACTACGCTATTTCAGAAGCTCAAACGGTATACGGAAAGATCGGTATCAAGATCTGGGTCTTCAAAGGAGAAGTATACGGTAAGCGTGATCTTTCAGTAGTTAACGCTGGTTTGAACGCCGGTGGTGCTGAAGCTCGTGGAGGTTCTGATCGCGGCGATCGTCGTGGCGGTCGTGGTGGAGATGATCGCGATGGTGGTAACCGTCGGGGTCGTGGTGAAGGTGGTGGTGACCGTGGACGCGGAAACAACAACCGTGGTGGCCAAGGCGGTGGAAACCGTGGCGGAAACAACAACCGTGGTGGCCAAGGTGGTGGAAACCGTGGCGGTGGACCAGGAGGACGTCGCTAATTAGGTTGCAAGCCCTAGTCACTAGGGCTTCAAACTCTAAAGAACTCAACGATCATGTTACAACCGAGAAGAACCAAATTCCGCAAACAGCAGAAAGGTCGGATCAAGGGTCTTGCAACGCGGGGCCATGAGATTTCCTTCGGCTCATTTGCAATCAAATCGCTGGAGCCCGGCCGTATTACGGCTCGCCAGATTGAAGCGGCTCGTATCGCTGTTACCCGTGCAATGAAACGGGAAGGACAAGTATGGATTCGTATTTTCCCTGATAAGCCTATTACGAAGAAACCTGCAGAGGTACGGATGGGTAAAGGGAAAGGTGCTCCCGAATATTGGGTAGCCAACGTGAAACCCGGAACAATTCTGTTTGAATCAACGGGTGTACCTCTGGAACTGGCTCAGGAAGCTCTCCGTTTAGCAGCTCAAAAGCTGCCCCTGCGGACGAAATTCGTAGTTCGCCGGGATTACCAGGAAGCTAACTAATTTGAGGATTTGATAATTCGACAATTTGAAATGGTTCTAGTCGAATACTACGATTTTCAAATTAGCCCTTTTCAAGTTTTCAAATTATAGCAGTAATGAAAATCAAAGACATTCGGGCTTTGAGTACGGAAGAAATCCGTCAGCAAATTGCCCAGGAAAAAGATGCACTGAGCCGTCTCAAATTTGCTCATGCTATTTCTCCAATCGAAAATCCGTTGCGTATTCGGACCTCCCGTAAGCTTATCGCCCGGTTGTTGACCGAACTTAACGCTCGCTAGTCATTGCCCGATACGGGCACAAAGCAAATTCCGAATCATGGAAGTAGAACGTAAGCTCAGAAAAGTCAGATTTGGTCGGGTGGTATCCAGCAGCATGGATAAGTCGGTGGTAGTTACCGTCGAGCGGAAGGTGAAGCACCCAATCTACGGTAAATTCCAAAAGAAAACGACCAAATTGATGGTACACGACGAAAACAATGAGTGTGGCGTCGGCGATACGATCAAAGTGATGGAAACCCGTCCCTTGTCTAAAAACAAACGGTGGCGTTTGGTTGAAATCATCGAAAAAGCCAAGTAATCAGGCAGGAGTAGGGATCGGTTTCCGTTTTTTGATGATTAGCGGATCGCTAAACTGAAAGCGGAAACTGAAAACGAAACTGAAATCTCAGCAAAGACATGCTTCAGCAAGAATCTAGATGTAGCGTAGCGGATAATAGTGGTGCCAAAGAGGTACTCGTAATCCGCGTGTTGGGCGGTACGGGCAAGCGTTACGCATCTATCGGCGACAAAGTCGTAGTAACCGTAAAACAAGCCCTCTCCTCTTCGAACATGAAGAAGGGAACGGTGTCTAAAGCCGTAGTGGTTCGTACGAAAAAAGAAATTCGCCGGAAAGACGGATCTTACATCCGTTTTGAAGATAACGCCGTCGTACTTCTAAACAACCAGGACGAACCGCGTGGAACTCGGATCTTCGGACCAGTTGCTCGCGAATTGCGTGAAAAGCAATTCATGAAAATTGTTTCGCTGGCTCCTGAAGTGCTCTAATCACTCAGGATAATCGTACGAAATCAAACAATGGAAAAGCAAAAGCAAGTGAAGCTTCACGTTCGCAGCGGTGACACGGTTTTAGTGATCGCCGGTGACGCTAAAGGTAAAACCGGCGTTATCAAGTCTGTGGATCGCGAAAAGCAACGGGCTATCGTAGAAGGTGTGAATCTGGTAAAGAAACACGTGAAACCTTCCGCGACTAACCCTCAGGGAGAAATCAAAGAAATCGAAAGTCCCATTCACATCAGTAACCTGAAAGTGGTAGACCCGAAGACGAACGAAGCCTCCCGCACCGGCCGTAAACTGAACGAAAAGGGCAAGTCTCAGCGTTTCAGCAAAAAGAGCGGTAACCTTATTTAACTAGCTTGGCGGTTAGCAGCCGTCAACACGAAACAGTGGGTCGGAAATCCACAAACCATTCGCATCAATGGCAACTCCCAGATTAAAACAAAAGTACTTTGACGAAGTAGTTTCTGCTTTGAAAGAGAAGTTCCAGTACAAATCGGTGATGCAAGTACCGAAACTGGAAAAAATTGTGATCAACAAAGGTATCGGTGCTGCCGTAGCAGATAAAAAGCTGGTTGACGTAGGGGTAGAAGAATTATCTACGATCTCTGGTCAGAAAGCGGTAGCCACGATCTCTAAGAAAGCAATTTCTAACTTCAAGCTTCGTGAAAATATGCCTATCGGAGCGAAAGTAACGCTGCGTGGCGAAAAAATGTACGAATTCCTGGACCGTCTGACGTCGATCGCTCTGCCTCGCGTACGTGACTTTAAAGGAATTAGTGACAAAGGCTTTGATGGCCGTGGTAACTATACCTTAGGTGTAAAAGAACAAATCATCTTCCCTGAGATCTCTATTGAGAAAGTACAAAAAATCTCAGGTATGGACATCACGTTCGTTACTACAGCACAAACTGACGCTGAAAGCTTAGAACTGCTGAAGGCTTTAGGAATGCCCTTTGCTGGACAAAAAAAGTAATTATTGATCCCCCGTCACTTCAGATTTCTGAAAAGGACGGGGACCAATTATAAGCAAACAAAATGGCAAAAGAATCAGTCAAAGCAAGAGAGCGGAAACGCGAACGTCTGGTAGCCAAGTACGCTGCTAAACGCAAAGCCCTCAAAGAGGCCGGTGACTTCATCGGACTTGACAAACTTCCCCGCAACGCTTCCCCTGTACGTCTCCATAACCGCGATAAGCTGAATGGTCGTCCCCGGGGGTACATGCGGAAGTTCGGTATCAGCCGTGTTACGTTCCGTCAAATGGCTTCTGATGGAAAAATTCCGGGCGTAACAAAATCGAGCTGGTAATTTTTGGTGTATCCATTTTGATTCTCTAATTTTGCGAGCCGTTTTGAAGCGGCCCGTAGCAAAATCATATTCTTTCATGGATCCGATTGCAGATTACTTGACCCGTCTGCGGAATGCCATCAAGGCTCGCCACAGAATCGTCGAGATCCCGGCTTCCAATCTCAAGAAGGAGATTACTAAAGTTCTCTTTGAGAAAGGCTATATTCAAAGTTACAAATTTGACGAAGAGGCTTCCGTACAAGGAACCATCAAAGTCGCTTTGAAATACAATCCCCTGACGAAACAGTCAGCTATCGTTAAGTTAACCCGCGTAAGTAAACCCGGTCTTCGGAAATACTCAGGTTCTAAAGAACTTCCTCGCGTATTAAACGGCTTAGGTATCGCAATTGTTTCGACGTCAAAAGGAGTTATGACGGACAAAGAAGCTCGTACCCTCAATGTAGGTGGCGAAGTACTTTGCTACGTTTATTAATTAAACCAATGGAATAGCGGAGGTCAATCTTACCACTGAAAACCTCCGCTAATTCATTTTAACACTCAGTACCATGTCACGCATTGGTAAAAAAATCATTACCCTGCCTGCTGGAGTTAGCGTATCGGTTGATAAAAGCCAGGTTACTGTAAAAGGACCTAAAGGCACGTTGAGCCAAACGATTGATCCAGACATTACGGTAGAAATCGAAGGTAGCGAGTTACAAGTGGTTCGCCCTACGGAACAAAAACGCCACAAGGCCCTGCACGGTCTGTACCGTGCCCTGATCAACAATATGGTAGTCGGCGTAAGCACGGGCTACCGTACCGAAATGGAAATCGTTGGGGTAGGTTACAAAGCTTCTAACCAAGGAAACATCCTGGAATTAGCTTTGGGTTACTCTCACAGCATTTTCGTCGCTATTCCTGAAGAACTGAAGGTAACGACAGCGATGGAAAAAGGACAAAACCCTAAAGTGGTTTTGGAAGGTATTGATAAGCAACTAATCGGCCAAGTCGCTGCCAAAATTAAGTCTCTCCGTAAGGTTGAGCCTTACAAAGGCAAAGGTATTCGCTTCACGGGTGAATTCGTGCGTCGGAAAGCTGGTAAAGCGGCTGGTAAGAAATAATATTTCCAGTAGAAAGCTTCGGCTATGGCTTGAAGCTTTCTATACTCAAACGTGTGGGTCGGTAATCCACAATCAATTTGAATTTCAATGGCAACTACTAAAGATTCCCGGCGGCTTCGGATCAAACGTAGCATTCGCAGTAAAGTGGATGGTACGCCTGTACGTCCTCGTTTGACGGTTTTCCGCTCTAATAAAGGTATTTACGCCCAACTAATCGATGACGAAGCTGGCAAAACAGTAGCCGCTTCTTCTTCTTTCGAATTAGGCTTACAGGGTAACAACGTTGAAGCTGCTAAGCAAGTAGGCTTGAAAGTAGCCGAATTAGCTAAGGCCGCTGGTATTGAAGCTGTGGTGTTTGACCGGAACGGTTACCTGTATCACGGGAAAGTAAAAGCACTAGCTGACGGAGCCCGCGAAGGTGGCCTTCAATTCTAATTTCAAAGAATCATGCAAACGAACAGACCTACCAAGTATAACGAGTCAGAGTTAAAGGAACGTGTTGTTGCTATTAACCGGGTAGCTAAAGTAGTAAAAGGCGGTCGTCGCTTCAGCTTTTCAGCTATCGTAGTAGTAGGCGATGGCAAAGGCGTAGTAGGCTACGGATTAGGTAAAGCCAACGAAGTAACCGACGCGATTGCTAAAGGAATTGAAGATGCCAAGAAAAATGTGGTACAAGTTCCTTTGTTGAAGCATACGGTACCTCACGATATGGAAGGTAAATTTTCAGGTGGTTTCGTACTGCTGAAGCCTGCTGCTCCTGGTACGGGAGTAATTGCTGGTGGTGCGATGCGTGCCGTTCTGGAGAGTGCCGGTATTCGCGATGTATTAGCGAAATCAAAAGGCTCTTCCAATCCTCACAACGTAGTAAAAGCTACGGTTGATGCTCTGCTGAAAATGCGTGCTCCCCATGAAGTAGCTCGTCAACGTGGAGTGAAACTGACAACCGTATTCAATGGATAAGTCATAGTGTTCTTAGTTCTTGGGGAATTAAGCATAACTTAAGAACCAAGAACTAAAAACCGAGAACTTTAAAGAAATGGCAAAGGTTAAACTTACTCAGGTTCGTAGCACGATTGAACGTCCTGAAAACCAAAAGCGTACTATCAAAGCCCTGGGTTTGGGCAAAATCAATCGGAGTGTGGAAGTTGAGCTGAATGATGCCATCGCTGGTATGATTCGTAAAGTGAACCACCTCATTCAAGTGGAAGAAATCTAAGAAACTCAGTGTGGAGCGGTAACGCTTTTCACTTTGAATCAATACGACAATGAATCTTAGCAATTTGAAACCCGCCGCTGGTTCTACGAAAGTAGGTAAGCGTGTCGGTCGCGGACAAGGCTCTGGTAAAGGAGCAACTTCTGCTCGCGGACATAAAGGGGCTCAGTCTCGTTCGGGTTACAGCAGTAAAAGAGGTTTCGAAGGTGGTCAGATGCCTTTGCAACGTCGTGTACCTAAGTTCGGTTTTAACAACCTGAGCCGCGTAGCTTACAAAGCAATTAATCTGGACGCTATCCAGTCTTTAGTTGAGAAAACTAATGCCACTGTAGTAGACATTGAATTGCTTTACAACAACGGTCTGGTTGGTAAAAAAGATCTGGTAAAAGTACTGAACCGCGGTGAGGTAAAATCAGCTGTTGAAGTGAAGGTACATGCCTTCTCACAAACGGCGGTTGAAGCCATTGAAAAGGCCGGTGGTAAAGCAGTTACGGTTTAGTTTCCGGATGAACGACAGGTGAATTTGAATCCTCGCTGGAATGAACAAGTTTATAACTACTCTCAAGAACATTTGGTCCATTGAGGAGCTCCGTAGCCGGATCCTCAACACCCTGTTGTTTATTACTGTTTATCGTATAGGTTCATATATTGTCCTGCCAGGTATTGATCCGGCTCGACTTCCTAAGGGCCAAGGAAATGGTTTGCTGGATTTGATCAACACCTTCTCTGGAGGAGCTTTTCAAAATGCTTCCATTTTTGCTCTGGGTATTATGCCCTATATCTCGGCGTCTATTGCAATTCAGCTGTTGACCATTGCACTGCCTTATTTTCAGAAAATGCAGAAAGATGGGGAGTCTGGTCGTCGCAAGCTAAACCAGATCACCCGCGTACTAACCATTTTCGTTACTACGGCTCAGGCAATTGCCTATACCCAATCACAGATTCCAGCGGAAGCCTTAATGATTGAGCGGAGCTGGTTTACCATTTACTCAACAATTATTTTGATTTCGGGCACAATCTTCTGTATGTGGATGGGTGAACGAATCACGGATAAAGGGATTGGAAATGGTATCTCTCTGCTGATTATGATTGGTATCGTAGCTCGTTTCCCGGTTGCTTTGCTGCAGGAAGCTGGTTCAAGAGGTACTGGTGGAGCTTTATTATTCGTAATTGAACTTGTTGCCCTGTATTTTGTTGTAATGGGTGCCGTTCTGATTACACAAGCTACTCGCCGTATTCCTGTCCAGTACGCTAAACAGGTAGTTGGAAACAAGGTGGTAGGCGGACAACGCCAGTATATCCCCTTGAAGCTGAATGCCGCTGGCGTTATGCCTATCATTTTCGCTCAGGCGTTGATGTTTGTACCTGGTCTAGTAGCGGGTTATTTTGCTGAAAAGAGTGATACGGCTCAGTCGATTGCTCAAGCGTTTAATAGCTATGATCACTGGCAGTACAACGTGTTGTTTGGTTTCCTGATTATTGTATTTACGTATTTCTATACGGCAATTTCAGTAAATCCGCAACAGATTGCTGACGATATGAAACGCAGTGGCGGTTTTATTCCCGGTGTTAAACCTGGTTTTGAAACGTCAGAATATATCGGTCAGATTCTTGACCGTATTACCTTACCCGGAGCGATTATGTTAGCTCTGGTGGCAGTAATGCCAGCGATTGCTCGTCTGTTTGGTATTTCTCAAGGCTTTGCACAGTTTTTCGGTGGAACCTCTTTACTGATTCTGGTAGGGGTAGTACTGGATACACTGCAGCAAATTGAAAGCTACCTGCTGATGCGTCGCTACGAAGGTTTAATGAAATCAGGACGCGTGCAAGGCAGAACGACTGAAAGCGTTTCTGCGATTTAATACACAGAAAGATGGTTTATCTAAAAACTGACGAAGAGATTGAATTAATCAAAATCAGTGCTCAGGTTTTGGGTAAGGCTCACGCCGAGGTTGCCAAACTGATTAATCCAGGCGTAACAACCAAGGAACTGGATCGTGTAGCAGAAGAGTTTATTCGGGATCATAAAGGACATCCTTCGTTTAAAGGTTATAATGACTTTCCTGCCGCTCTTTGTATTTCCGTCAACGAAGTTGTAGTTCACGGATTCCCAAGTGCCTATCGCCTGAAAGAAGGAGATATCATTTCAGTAGATTGCGGGGTTTTTTTAAATGGTTATCATTCGGATAGTGCGTTTACCTATCCGGTAGGTGAAATCAAACCCGAAGTAAAACAATTGCTGAAACGTACGTATGATTCTCTGTATCTCGGTATTGATAAGGCAGTAGCCGGCAATCGGATTGGTGACATTGGGTATGCTGTACAAAGTCATGTGGAGCAATTTGGTTACGGTGTCGTTCGCGAATTAGTCGGACATGGCGTAGGTAAATTTCTTCACGAAGGCCCAGAGGTACCTAACTTCGGCAGAAGAGGACAAGGCCCCCAACTTAAAGAAGGGATGACCATTGCCATAGAACCGATGATTACTCTGGGTAAACGGAGTGTGGTACAGGAAAAAGATGGCTGGACTATTCGTACAACGGACCGGCAACCGGCGGCTCACTTCGAGCACACGGTAGCCATTCGTAAAGGAAAGGCCGAAATCTTAACCACTTTCGAATACATTGAGCAAGTACTGGCCGAACGTAGTATGGCCATCGCATAATAGGAAGGATAGGGCGAGTACTTCTCAATTCTAAAAGTCCTATTCTAAACTAAACAAATGGCCAAACAAAGCTCTATAACCACGGACGGTATCATTCTGGAGGCATTATCGAATGCAATGTTTCGGGTACAACTCGAAAACAAGCATGAAGTGATCGCTCACATTTCCGGCAAAATGCGGATGCACTACATCAAAATTCTGCCCGGAGATAAGGTTCGCTTGGAAATGTCGCCTTATGACTTATCAAAGGCTCGTATTACCTACCGATACAAGTAAAGTTGATAGTTGGCAGTTTACAGTTTTCAATTACTGTGACTGGTAACTGAAAACCGAAGCGGCTGAACCGCTGAAAACTGAAAACTCGAAATAAGATGAAAGTCAAAGCTTCGATCAAAAAGCGTAGTGCTGATTGCAAAGTAATTCGTCGCAAAGGAAAGCTCTTCGTGATCAACAAGAAAAACCCTAAGTTTAAACAACGTCAAGGTTAATCCCGCTCGATTTTGAGCGTACAAAACTTATCCGACCAATATGGCTCGTATTGCAGGGGTAGACATTCCCGACAAAAAGCGGGGCGAAATCGCTCTCACGTACATCTTCGGCATCGGCCGTAGTTTGTCCCGCACCATTTTAGCTAAAGCTGGCGTAAGCGTAGACAAAAAAGCTGGCGAATGGAATGACGAAGAATCAACGGCTATCCGTAACGTCATTAGCAGTGAATACAAAACGGAAGGACCACTTCGGTCAGAAATCCAATTGAACATCAAACGCTTGATGGATATTGGTTGCTACCGAGGTCTGCGTCACCGGAAAGGACTACCGCTCCGTGGTCAGAAAACGAAGAATAACTCTCGTACCCGGAAAGGTAAGCGTAAGACGGTTGCTAACAAGAAGAAAGCAACGAAATAATTAGTTTAGAGTTTAAGGTTTGAGGTATGAAGTCAACCTTAAACTTTAAACTTTGAACGTTTCAAACTCCATCAGAAATGGCTCAGGCAAAACGGAAAGACAAAGCCAAAAAGCGGGTCGTAGTGGTAGAACCAGTTGGACAGGTTCACATCCGAGCTACGTTTAACAACATCATTATTTCAATTACCAATAACCAAGGTCAAGTAATCTCTTGGGCTTCGGCTGGTAAAATGGGCTTTAAGGGGTCTAAAAAGAACACGCCTTATGCTGCTCAGGTTGCCGCTGCTAACTGTGCTCAGGTAGCTCACGAAGCGGGAATGCGTAAAGCTGAAGTGTTCGTTAAAGGACCCGGTTCAGGCCGCGAATCAGCGATTCGTACGATTCAAGGTTCAGGTATTGAAGTAACGTTGATCAAGGACATCACTCCGCTGCCCCACAATGGCTGCCGTCCTCCCAAACGTCGTCGCGTCTAGTACCGACACAATTCTAACTTTTAGTGAGATAGGCACCCCTGGTTGGTGATTACCAGTATCGGGCCGAAGCATTAATCAACCAATCACCTTGTCCTAATCGACAACTCAAAAGATATAGGAAACAGGTTATAACGGTATATACCGCTTCAAACCTCTCCAATTTCATTTTTCATGGCACGTTATACAGGTCCTAAGGCAAAAATCTCCCGTCGTTTTGGCGACGCAGCCGTTCTCGGTGGAGGTAAGGCTGTTTCTCGCAAAAACTATGGTCCCGGCCAGCATGGCAAGGGCAAGCGGGGTAAGAAGTCTGAATATTCTCTCCAATTGCAAGAAAAGCAAAAGGTAAAATATACGTACGGTATTCTGGAAAGACAATTTGAAAACCTTTTCCACAAAGCTGCCGTTCGTGAAGGTATTACGGGTGAAAACCTGCTGAAATTGTGCGAAGCTCGTCTGGACAACACGGTGTACCGTTTAGGTATTGCTCCGACGCGTCGGGCAGCTCGTCAGTTGGTCGTTCACAAACACATCGTTGTTGATGGTGAAGTAGTGAACGTACCTTCCTATTCTTTACGTCCTGGTCAATTGATTTCGGTTCGTGAAAAGTCAAAATCTCTGGAAGCTGTACAAAACAGTCTGGCTGGCCGGAACACGAAGCGTTTCAATTGGTTGGAATGGGAACAATCTAACTTACAAGGTAAATTCGTTAGCTATCCTGAACGCGATCAGATTCCGGAAAGCTTCAATGAGCAGGCAATCGTCGAATTGTATTCGAAGTAATAAGCCAAATCTTATTTACTCTGGATTTTTCCAGAGCCTTGATTCTCCCAGTAAGGATTGGAGGATGGGTTGGTCCATCCTTCAATCCTTTGCGTCGTCAAGGTTTACCATCCAAGTATTACGCTAAAAACCCAATCCGTATGTCAATACTCGCGTTCCAAATGCCCGACAAAGTCGTAATGGAAAAGGCCAACGACTTTCACGGTGTATTTGAGTTTAAGCCCTTGGAAAAGGGCTACGGTGTCACGATTGGCAATGCCCTCCGTCGGATCCTGCTCTCCTCTCTGGAAGGTTACGCCATCACAAGCGTAAAATTCTCAGGAGTATTGCATGAGTTCTCTTCCATTGAAGGTGTAATGGAAGATGTAACTGATATTATTCTGAATCTGAAACAGGTTCGCTTCAAAGCAGCCTCGGAAGTACTGGATAATAAGATTAACGTGAAGGTTAAAAACCAAAAGGTTCTCACGGCCGGTGATATCCAAAAGTTCACCCCTTATTTCACGATTCTTAATCCTGAATTAGAACTTCTCCACATCGACGAATCCAAAGAATTGGATATTGAGTTGATTCTAGAAAAAGGCCGTGGTTACATTCCCGCTGACGAACCTCGTACGACGGAATTGCCCTTCGGTCATATTGCTATCGATGCGATTTATACGCCTATCAAAAACGTAAAATACAGCATTGAAAACTTCCGTGTGGAACAACGTACGGATTACGAGAAATTGATCATTGAAGTAATGACCGATGGCTCAATCCACCCGGAAGACGCTTTGAAAGGAGCCGCTTATATCCTGATCCAACACTTCATGTTGTTCAGCGATCAGACGATGACTTTCGAAACGGTTAAACCTGAAGAAGAAAACGTAGTGGATGAGGAATTCCTGCACATGCGGAAATTACTCAAAACACCTCTTCAGGATCTGGATCTTTCTGTACGTGCCTACAACTGCTTGAAATCAGCAGATGTTCGCTCATTGGGTGATCTGGTGAAACTGGAAATTTCTGACATGATGAAGTTCCGTAACTTCGGTAAGAAATCGCTTACTGAGCTGGAACAACTAGTAGCAGATAAAAATCTTCACTTCGGAATGGACGTAGCTAAGTATCGTCTGGAAGAAGAATAGTATATTTGAAAGTGCTTAGAAACGAATGCATTAGCTGTAGTTTCTAAGCACTTTTTATAACCATCGAACTGGCAGCACTCGATCGTTTTTTCAATCAATTCGTAATAGGTGGGGCAGTAGATCGCTGCAAACTGGTGTCCTGACCGCAACTTACGACTCCCATGAGACACGGGAAAAAATTTAACCACTTAGGCCGTCAGGCTTCGCATCGTAGCTCACTGTTAGCTAACCTGACCATTTCTTTGATCCTGCACAAGCGGATTGAAACGACTTTAGCGAAAGCGAAAGAACTTCGTAAATACGCTGAGCCTCTGATCAACCGTGCGAAAGAAGATACGACTCACAATCGTCGTACCGTATTTAGCTACCTGCAGAGCAAAGAAGCCGTTAAGGAATTGTTCAGTTCAGTAGCTGAGAAAGTTGCTGATCGTCCAGGTGGATACACGCGGATCATCAAATTGGGCAACCGTTTGGGTGATAACGCGGAAGTAGCTTTGATCGAGCTGGTTGACTTCAACGAAGTTTACAGTGCGAAAGAAGTAGAAGAGAAGAAAACGACTCGTCGTAGCCGTCGTGGTGGTAAAAAACTACGGATGATGTTCCTGCTGCTGAAGTAGTAGAAACGACGCCGGTAGCTGCTGCCGCTACGGAAGCTCCTGCAACGGAAGAACAGGCTCCTGAAGCTCCCGCTGCTGAAGAAGAAAAGAAAGACGAAGAATAGTCTTTTCTCACTTCTAAAAAGGGTACTCACATTCCGTGAGTACCCTTTTTTTGTACTCACTTCCGGTAATCCAGAGCGGGTTTTCGATCACCCAACAAGGCTTCATATTTGAAGTTTTTACCCCGCAATTCTTCCCATTCCTCTTTCGCTTTTTTTACTAAAGCGGGATCATTGTAAAGATCGATTGCAGTTAAGGCAAGTGTTTGGGCAGCGACCATCATTCCCTTTACACCAATGCTGGTACCACCCGCTGCTACGGCCTGCCAGCTATGCGGAGCGGTGCCGGGTACCCAGGTGGCCGCTGTCATCCCCACCGTTGGAACGACCCAGCTTACATCCCCTACGTCCGTCGAGGCTGACCCTAGTAAACTGGCGGCCGAATAAGGAGCTATTTGTTGAGCACTTCCCGGTTTAGGTAGGGAACCGAAGGAAGCTCCAAAGCTTTCGGTAAGCTTTTCGGCAAACTTCTTCTCTTCGTCAGTGTACGAGAAGCCTCCTACCTGCTCAAGGTTTTTGTGCATCAGGCTAGCCAGTGATTCTACCGAAAGTAGATTATACACGCCACCAATCACTTCCAGTTCCATCGTGGTTTCCGTACCCAACGCGGCTCCTTCGGCGGCTTTAGTAATACGTTTCCAGACGTTTTGTAAAATACTACGGTCTTTGTGACGAGCGTAGTAGTACACTTCCGCAAAATCGGGTACTACGTTAGGAGCTTCGCCCCCTTTGGTAATGATGTAATGAATACGGGTATCCTGGGGAATGTGTTCCCGCATCATGTTGACCATGTTATTCATGGCTTCCACACCGTCAAGGGCTGAACGACCGCGTTCGGGAGCAGCAGCAGCGTGGGCGGAGATGCCCTTAAATCTGAATTTACCCGAGATGTTGGCTAAGGAAGACGAAGGATTGGCCGCATTGGCATCGCCCGGATGCCAGTGTAAGGCGACGTCCGTATCCTTGAAAATGCCATCCCGAACCATGTATACCTTACCCGAACCGCCTTCTTCCGCCGGCGTTCCAATGAGCTTGATGGTGCCCGTTTTGCCGGATTGCTTCAGCCAGTCTTTTACGGCAATGGCGGCTGCCGATGAGCCCGTTCCAAACAAATGATGACCGCAGGCATGACCCGCTCGCTGTCCTTCGATTACTTTACGTTCGGGAGTAGCTGCCTGAGCCAGACCGGGTAAAGCATCGTATTCGGCCAGAATGCTAATGACGGGCTTCCCACTTCCGTAGGTAGCGATGAAAGCCGTAGGAATACCCGCCACACCTGACTCAATATTAAACCCTGCTTTCTTTAATTCAGCCTGCAACAGGGCGGAGCTTTTCGTTTCCTGGTAACCTACTTCAGCATAATCCCAGATTTTTTTAGAAATGGCTCCGTAGTAATCCGTTTTGTCCTGCAAGCTGGAAATGACTTTCTGCGGATCGGATTGAGCCTGAGAGATACCTATGCTAAGGGCAAGTAGGCCAAGAGTAAGAAAGGATTGCTTCTTCATAGGAGAAAGGAAATTGAGTCGATAGGAGTGGAAAGATCAGATCATACGTGAGGAATGAAAGACAGCTTACCTTTTACTCACATTACTAGCAACGCTACTAGTTTGAATGAGAGAAAACCGGAAGATCTATCGTACTTATCTTAACAGATACTCGGAATGGAATCGGCGTTTCGAATAAAAATAAAAACTATTTATATGTAAATGCGACGGGTAGGTGAAATAGTATTTTGATTAAATAGGCAGTAGCGGTTTTCTTCAATTCCATATTTGAATAGTAGTAATTAGTGTCAAAATCAAACGGATCTGAACTATTTTTCTTAAAAGTTTCTTTTTTAAAGAGCTTAGCTTTAAAGCTTTTCGGCTAGAAGAAGTATCTTTGTCCAATTTGTACAGTAAAAGAACTAATAGCACATAATGCCCTTGTCTGTCTTTCCGGCTAGCAAGGGCTTCTTTACGAACCAGGCATGAGCAATCAAACCCAGGAAGCCCTCCTTTTATTAGAAGACGGCACGACGTTTCGTGGTACCGCATTAGGCAAAATTGGCACGCACGGTGGCGAAATTTGCTTTAATACGGGCATGACCGGCTACCAGGAGATCTACACGGACCCCTCGTATTTTGGTCAGGTGGTTGTCAATACCAATGCACACATCGGAAATTACGGCGTCCTACTGGATACGGAAGAGGAATCGAATAGCGTGAAGATTTCAGGGATGATCTGTAATTCTTTCTCACCCATTCATTCCCGTAATGTAGCCGATTCATCTTTGCAGGAGTATTTTGAAAAGGCTGGAATCGTGGGAATTAGTGATGTGGATACGCGTCAGTTAGTACGCATCATCCGCGAGCGTGGAGCGATGAACTGCATTATCTCTTCTGAAATCCTTGATCCGGAAGAATTGATGGTTGAACTGAAAAAGCTGCCTTCTATGGAAGGTCTGGAACTTTCTTCAGTAGTAAGTACGAAAGAGCCTTATTTCGTAGGGAATGAAGATGCGAAATATCGGGTAGCGGTAATGGATTACGGTACCAAGAAAAGCATCCTCAATAACTTCGCTACGCGTGATTGCTATAGCAAAGTTTTTCCCGCAAAAACGCCCGTAGAAGAGGTATTGGCCTGGAATCCGGACGGTTTCTTTATCTCGAATGGCCCGGGCGATCCGGCAGCGATGGAGTATGCCGTTGAAACGGTGAAAGAACTGATTGATACGGGTAAGCCTTTGTTTGGTATTTGTTTAGGCCACCAGTTACTGGCTGAAGCAAGTGGTATTTCCACGTATAAGATGCACCACGGTCACCGTGGATTGAATCACCCGGTTCAAAACCTGATTACGGGTTTATGTGAGATTACTTCCCAGAACCACGGTTTTGCCGTAAACGCGGAAGAAATCAAAAGCCACCCGAACGTAGAAGTAACGCACGTTAACCTGAATGACAAAACCATCGAAGGCATTCGTCGGACGGATAAACCGGCCTTCTCCGTACAATATCACCCGGAAGCGGCTCCAGGACCTCACGATTCCCGTTATCTGTTCGATCAGTTCGTTGAGTTACTGAGTAAAGAAACGGTAGAAGCGTAGGTGTTTACTGATTTTCGATATAAAAAAAGACCGATACTGTCAGTATCGGTCTTTTTTGTGGACTTAGGGAATCGTTCGTCTTCGCAGATAAATGGCTCCAAAAACACCTAAGCCATTTTTAACCGAGCTGGGAATAAGGGTCGGTTCGGCAAAAGGATTATTTCCATTTTGGAGTTGTAAGGCACTGGCTTTTAAAAACTCATACGCATTACGATCGCATTGCAGGATGAGGAGATCCGTCGAACGAGGCGAGCGTAAGACTGAATCCCGGGAAGAAACTCGTCCCAGATAAGCTCGTACGGTTGGGGAATTAAGCCGAAGTTCTTCGCCAGTTTTGAAGTAATCCCACCGCGTTTCCAGGCCATTAATTACCGTATCCCGTCCGCTTACGGCTGTGCTATCTGAAAAAGCCCACTGTCGCCCGATAGCAAAGTACTGCGGCTCTACCGCAACAGCTCCGTTCCAGAGCAGCGTATAGGATCGGTATACGGTAACGCTCAGGGGGCGTTGGATATAACTCAACCCTTCGTCACGCCAGCTAAAGCCATTCGCCGCTGCCGGAAGCGTGCAAGAGGCTTCGAGGCGTGGAAAATCAGGAGCGGAAGCCGTCAAGGTGTAGGTGGCCCCAGCTACTAAGGGCATTTGGCGGGTCGTAATGCGATACACATCGGATCGCGGCGGTAGGGTAACGGTTCGTTGGCCGTTGGAAAGCTGTACAACCGCGTTGCGAATAAATGCACCACTATCGGTACCCAGCATGGGCTGATTGGAACGCAGCGTAACCTGAATCACCTGATCGTTGGGATTCAGATAGCATTCCAGGACTAGTTTTCGCTCGTACGGAATCAAAACCGAGTCTACCTCCTGCTCGCAGGCCAGGCAGCCGATCAGACTCAGGAACAGCAATACAGCAACGAGTATCTTCATGGCTTAAAACTTAAATCCATACGAAACACTGGGAATAATCGGGAAGAGGGAAACCTGCTTCAGAATACGTTTCGGCTGAGTAGCGGTACTTTCCGAATCATCGATGTAATAGAAAAAGGGATTTCGCCGACTGTAGGTATTGTACAGACTAAATTCCCAGGTACGCTCGTGACGGCGTTTTTGTTTGCGAAGCTGTACGCTCAAATCCAGCCGGTGGTACGGGGCTGCCCGAAAACTATTCCGCTGATTGTAATCAAAAATCTGAGCCGGGAAGAGGGAAACATTACCCGATTGGATTGGACCCCTGATTTCAAAGGTACTTTGGGGGAGCGAAAGGGCCTGTCCCGTTCCGTAAATCCAGGTTCCCGAAAACGTCACGCGGGAGTTGAGCTGATAAATCCCAACCAGTGAAACATCGTGTCGGCGGTCGTAGCGGGCCCAGAACTTCTGGCCGCTGTTGAGCTCATCAAATTGATTCTGAATCCAGGAAAGCGTATAGCCTACCCAGCCCGTAAGCCGACCCGTTTTCTTTTGCAGCAAAAATTCAGTTCCGTAGCTCCAGCCCTGACCCGCTGTAATTTGCTCTTCCCAGGAACGGGGCTGTCTATCGGCTTCCGTCAGACTTTCCAGACCCGTACTCACCAGAAAGCTGGAGCCTTCCCTGTACGAAAGAATACCGTCCATTTTTTTGTAAAATCCTTCCAGCGTTATCGAAAAGGAATGGTAATCCTTTACCAGTCCCAGAGCGACCTGCCGCGATTGCTGCGGAGCAATATTCCGCGTCGTAGGTACCCAAAGGTCCGTCGGCAAGCCCACCCCCGAGTTTGACAATAAGTGAATGTACTGGTTCATAGTCGCATACGAAGCCTTTACGGCCCAATCGTGGGGAAAGGTATAGGCGACAGCCAGCCGAGGTTCGGGCCGGACATACGTACGGCCATCGGTGGTAAACGAGCTTAACCGAACACCCGCATTGATTCGCAGGGGAGTTATAGGATGATAGGTGTCTTCCAGATACAGGCCGCCTTCGTAGCTGTCCAGCGGCTGACTACGGGCCACGTTCTGGGATACAATACTACTTTCGAGAGTAACCGTTTGTGGGAGAAATCGATGTGAGGTCAGTACTACACCCGCTTTGACTGCGTGCCTGGGTGAAGGCGACCAGTCAAAGCTACTTTTCAGGGAAAAATCCCGGATGGAAGAAGCATTTTGCAAAACGTACTGACTCGTAACCTGATTGAAGGTTTGAGAACTACGGGCGTCTATCTGAAATTGGTAGTAGCTGTAAATCAGGGAGGTATTGGCGAAAAGCTGGTTGGAAAAAAGGTGATTCCAGCGAAGGCTAGCCGTTGCATTTCCCCAGTTTAAACCGCCCCCCTGGCTATTCGCATCAATTCGGGAAGCGAAAGAAAACCGGTCCTGACCGAAATATCCACTCAGGTACAGCTTGTCCCGTCGGCCAAAATCATAATTCACTTTCGCATTAAGATCGTAGAAGTAGTAACCGGCCTGATTTTCGCGGGGTAGGAGAGGCCTGAGCAGCAAGTCCGCATACGTCCGCCGACCGGAAATAATAAAAGAAGACTGGTTCTTTTTGATGGGGCCTTCCAGTACCAGACGGCTGGAAATAAGTCCAATTCCTCCTTCGCCGTGAAACGCTTCTTTATGTCCTTCTTTCATTTGCATCTCAATAACGGAAGAAAGCCGACCCCCGTACCGGGCCGGAAACCCGCCTTTAATCAGCTCGACGGATTTAAGAGCATCACCGTTGAAAAGGGAAAAAAAGCCAAACAGGTGAAACGAATTGTAGACCGGAGCATCGTCGAGCATAATCAGATTCTGGTCGGGACCACCCCCGCGAATGTACAGCCCGGAGTTACCTTCGGAGCCTTTTTGTACGCCCGGAAGCAACTGCAGTACTTTCAGCATGTCCTTTTCTCCCAATAGAGCCGGTACTGCCTTCATCTGCTGAATGGGAACCGATACGGTAGACATCTGAACCGTCTGCGATTCTTTGATTACCTGCTCGGCGGAAACGACCACTTCCTGTAACTGGCGGTTCTCTGCCCGTAAAGTCAGATTCAGTTCGGTATTTTTTCGAAAGACCAGGGTTCGGGCTTCCGTTTCAAAACCCACGGATGAAATGATAATGTGCAGACTATCCGAAGCAGGAAGCGTTAGGGAGTAAAACCCGTAAGCGTTGGTAGTGGTGCCCGCCTGCCGCTCCGTTACGCGAATCGATACGCCCGGGAGCAGCTCACCCGAACCTTGTTCCCGTACGTAGCCACTGAGGGTGACACGGCTGGATTGAGCCTGAGCTATACCGAAAAAAAAGAGTAAAATCAGGGTAAAGCGTAACTGCATAGCAACCGTTGGGTTGTCGAAAGGTTTAGAGAGCGAATGCCAATCTACAAAACAAACGACTGAAGTACAGAGATGTTACGAATTACTTCATTTATACGATCAATCGGGGAAAGAAGCAGCAGTTACCAGCGAAAGGAGCGATGACCCGTAGATGAAGCTGGGGAGGCCCCAGCCGTAGCATTCATAGCGAGTGGATTGGACAGCAGAGCCAGCAGGCGGGTACTAGATAAGTAGTTGAAGGCTAAACGAAGAAGCTTTTGTGGCAAGCAGCACACGAGCTATTCCGTCGACAAAATTCTGAATTACCCTCGAATTAAGCATTGCGAAAACGCAAAAAAAGGCTTGCGTTTTCGCAACGAATGTACGTACACGTTTTTTTATTTATCCCGCGAAAGTTGCGTACGAATGCGGCTGATTTGATAGTAACTCATATTGAGGTAGCTGGCCAGTACGCTTTGTGGTAAACGCCCGCGTAAGTTGGGGCATTGTTGTTCAAACAACTGGTACCGGCGAAGTGGCGAACGTGTACAAAGTAATTGGATGCGGGCATCGTAGGCCAGAAAATATTGCTGCGTAAAATGAAGAACCACCTGAACGTATTCGTAATGCTCTTTTTGTAATCGAATAAAATCGTGATAATGGAGACGAAAAAGCGTACTTTCTTCGAGCGTTTCCAGGTATTGATTAGAAGGAATTTGCTGGTAAAAACTATGGCTAATTGTACCTACATCACCTTCTGCTAAAATCCAGGCCGTAATCTCTTTTTCCTCCTCGAAATAATAACCCCGCAATAACCCTTTTTCAATAAAATACAGGTAATCACTGGATTGACCAGGCGTTACTAAAAGAGAACCTTTAGGATAAGTAAGCGGCTTGAATAGGTGAATTAATGCCTGTTGAGCCGATTCAGAAAATGGCGGAAACTGAGTAATGACTTCAGCTAACTGGGATGGTAATTCCGTAAGAGGTAGCATAGGCAAATAAGAACTATGCCTCAATGTTACGAAACTTGCCGTTAATTATGTCTAAGAAAAAGATATTATTGTACAATAGCCGTTACTTTAAAAGGCTTGGGTTCGCCCATAAATAACTGCTGAAAGCCTTCAATCTGATACGCTGAAAGACGTCCGTTTTTACTTTCCAGGGTAAGAATTCGCTCCGATTCAAAAAGATAATTTTTATCCAGAAGTGTGGCTTTAATCTTTTCCAGTTTACCCTGTGCATCCGTAATTACTTCCATATACTGAACGGGTAAATTTTCGCCTTTTCGTAAACGATACGAAATGGTACGCGTCGAAAGAGTATCCACGAAATAACTTTGGGTAAAGGCTGGTTTATTAATATCGGCTTGTACAAACAATTCCAGTTCTTTACTCCAGTCAATCTTTTGTGTAATTAAGGTTTCGTTTTCTTCGTTGACAATCGCGTCTTTCCGAACCAGCGGTTTCGTACGATTTAAATCAATAATCTGGGCATCAATGTATCCTTTTAAATCATAATACGGAGCTTTAAAATCATCCGGACGTTGCGGCGACTGGCAGGCAAAGAAAAGCACCAGGGGCAGCAGGTATACCAATTTTTTCATGGCAAGAGAACAGCAAAAACGAAAAGATAGTTTGACGCGTACCAGAGTTTATGAACGCCTGAGGGGCTAAAACATTCAGGGCATACAGACCCACGAACGTTTTAACCCCTCAGGCGTCGGTATGCCGAAGTTTATTTGAGTACGTAGCTTAGTTGTTCCGCATTTTCCTGTAGCCATTCGTGTACTTCTTCCACGATCTGGCGAATGGAAATTTCGGGTTTCCAGCCCGTCAGTTCGGTTACTTTGCTATTGTCGGTGATGTAGAGCGGAATATCCGCCGTACGACCTTCGGTAACGGCTTTGATCGGAATCGTTTTGCCCGTAACTTCCTGACAGATCTTCGTCAGTTCGACCAGTGATGTACTGACTTCAACGCCACCGCCCACGTTCAGAACTTCGCCGTTTACTTTATCGATGTTGTGTAATTGCCAGTCTACCAGACGGTACAGATCGGCTACGTGCAGCATATCACGGGTTTGTTTACCCGTACCATTGAAGCCAATGTACGCCAGTTGTTGTTCGTAGAAGTGGCGGGCTACCCACAAGACCATTACGCCCTGATCGGCTTTGCCCATCTGCCAGGGGCCCGTCAGTACACCGCAACGGTTGATGACGGTTTTCAGACCATAAAATTCATTGTATTCGTGAATCATCAGCTCTGAAGCCAGCTTGGTGGCACCGTACAGCGAGCGGGCTCCGTCGAGGGGGAAATGTTCCGCAATACCCGCAGCAGAGGCTCCCGGAAGCGGCTGTTCTTCCGTCAGGGCAAACCGGGTATCTTCTTCCTGATACGTCAGTTTTTCCAGCGGCTTGATCGGATAGATACGGCTGGTCGACAGGAAAATAAAGTTAGCCTTGTGCTTCAGAGCAAAGTTGAGGCAATTGATGGTACCAACCAGGTTGGTATTGATCAGGTAATCGGGCGAGCCATTGAGACCAGCCAGTACGGACGGTTCAGCAGAGGCTTCAATTACAGCATCGACAGCCGGAATCACGTCAAAATCTTCTTTGGAACGAATATCTCCGTGGACAAACTCGATACCAGCGGCTTTCAGGCGGTTGATGTTTAACTCAGACCCCCGTCGTTTCAGGTTGTCCAGGGCAAAAATTTCGTACGAAGGATAATTTTTCTTGAGATTAAGGGCGAGGGCTGAGCCTACAAACCCGGCTCCGCCAGTAATAAGAATTTTCATAATACGTGAGGTTGTAGGCTGTTGCCTGAAGACGTAGCGGCGGCTGACAGCTTCGAGCCTAAACACAGGAATGGTTGAAAAATGAAAAGATGAATAATAGAAATTCAGTACGTAACTTAATCCGTAACCCGCTTGAGGTCAAAGTTTTGAGCTGGACGAATGATCAGAGGCACTTTCTCAATCTTCACGGCCGAACTATCCAGTCCGAACCAGCGGTCTTCGGAAGTAGTGAACGCTTTGATGTAGAAGTACGCCTGCATGGTAATACGCTCCCAGAACGGTAGATCATTTTCGAAAGACAGGAATTTTTCCAGTACGACGAAGCGGAAATCACCGATTACATTCTGCTTGTTCAGGGATTCGTACCGGCTGGTAATATCCACTTCTTTCCGTTTCACCATGTCCTGAATTACTTTCCGGAAATATAGGTTAATGCGTTGTTCTACGCGGAAACCCAGTCGGAACGTCACCTTAATAACATCATCGGGAGCAATTACGTTGACTTTGTATTCCATGGTATACGGATCATCCACCGTATCTACGTGGACGAACCAGTAAATATCAGCTCGCTTGGGACGCTTCTGAAAAATAGAATAAATGACTTTCGATTCGATTTCACTGACCCGCGAAGCATTCGACATAAAAATCAGGTGGGTAGCGTATTTGGGAATCGACATATCCCGGCTGAGCTCTTTCAGTGGTTCCGTGTAATCCGAAAGTTTCACGTATTCCGTCAGACGAGCTTTGATGTTGAAAGCCCGTAACCAGATAATCATTACCCCGGCAATGGTGGTACCGATCAGCAGGGATACCCAGCCACCGTGCGTAAATTTCAGCAGGTTGGCCAGCAGGAAGGAGAACTCAATACTCAGGTATACGACCAGGAACAGAATGACGCCGTAGAAATGAAAGCGGTGCGTATACAGGTAATACGCCATCAGCATAGTGGTCATCAGCATCGTTAGCGTAATCGCCAGACCATAAGCTGCTTCCATGTTTGTCGATTCACGGAAATAAAGCACGACACCCATACAGCCCGCCCACAGCAGCCAGTTTACGCTGGGTACGTACAATTGTCCTTTCTCGTTAGAAGGATACCGAAGCTTTACTTTAGGCCAGAAGTTTAGACGAATGGCTTCCGAAATCAGCGTAAACGATCCCGTAATCAAAGCCTGACTGGCGATGATGGCTGCCATGGTTGCAATCGTAATACCGGGCAGTAAGAACCACTCGGGCATCATTTCGTAAATGGGCTTGCGACCCCGCAGAAACTCGCCCGTATGCTCCATGAGCCAGGCTCCCTGACCAAAGTACTGAAGCATTAAACAAAGCTTGACGAAAATCCAGGATACCCGGATATTGCCCCGACCGCAGTGCCCCATATCGGAGTACAGAGCTTCCGCACCCGTCGAGCAAAGAAATACTGAACCCAGCAACCAGAAACCGCCCGACTCGTGAGCCAGCATGTCGTAGGCATAATAGGGACTGATGGCCCGTAAAATGGTCCAGTCATGAGAGATCCAGAGTACCCCGAAAAAGCCCAGCATACTAAACCAGATGAACATGAATGGTCCGAACGAGCGACCTACCAGCTGCGTACCCAGTGCCTGAATCAGGAATAAAATGGTGATGATCACCAGGATAATGTAAATGATATACTGCTCCAGGTGTGGATACCGCATCTCCAGCCCTTCAACGGCCGAAGCCACTGACATAGGGGGGGTAATGATACCATCGGCCAGCAAAGCCGCACCACCAATGATGGCGGGAATGGTTAACCAGCGGGCGTGCTTCCGCACCAGCGTATACAAGGCAAAAACCCCGCCTTCACCCCGGTTATCGGCCCGTAAAATAAGAATGACGTACTTAATGGTGGTAAGCAGGGTCAGCGTCCAGAATACGCAGGAAACGGCTCCCAGAGCGAGGCGTTCCGAAATGGGGTTTTCACCCACGACAGCCTGCATTACGTACAGCGGAGAGGTTCCAATATCTCCGTAAATGATACCCAGGGCAATCAGGAGCCCCGCAGCACTCACCTTGTCCAGGTGTTTATGATCCATGTAAAAGTTGGCTTGATAGCCGCAAAGTTAAGTAATTAGACAACCAGCCGTATGGGGGCAGAAACGAAGCTTCACAAGAAGGCCGACCAAAACGCGGGGTTCCGATCGGCCAGAAAAATTATAATACGCCTTCGACCTTTTTACGAAGCTGGGCTTCGTCCTGGAAGCCTACGAGGCGGTTGACGGGTTTACCGTCTTTAAAGAGAATAAGCGTAGGAATGGCATCCACCCGAAATTGCTTCACCACGTCCGGGTCGCGATCGGCGTCAATTTTTAAAACGGCTACTTTCCCGGTCCAGTCTTTCTTAAGTTTTTGCAGAATCGGATCCTGCTGTTTGCAGGGACCGCACCAGACGGCGTAGAAATCAACGAGTACTACTTTGTTGTCTTTCAGTGTCTGATCGAGTACGGCTTTTCCGGTAGGAGCTGCTACCATGGCCGGGCGTTCTTTCGGAGCAACGACGGTTTTGTTGGCGGTGGTCCATTTCAGGTAACCGCCATCAAGGTTGTAAACCTCTGTGAAGCCTTCTTTCGCCAAGTACTCGGCCGCTTGTCCACTTCTACCGCCCGAATAGCAATACACCAGCACGGGCTTGTTTTTGTCAAGCTTCGCTACCTGCTCGGCAAAAGAAGCCTGCTGTTTCCAGTCGATGTTCTGGGCATTGGGTAAATAGCCGCGTTCGTATTCCGAAGGGGTACGAACATCCAGAATCTGCGTAGCACCGGGAAGCTTGCCTTCAAAGGCATTGACATCCAGGTTGGTTTGAGCAAGGGCCGACAGGCTCAGGAGGCTCGCCAGCACACTTACCAGAAAACGAAAATTCTTCATGTCAGGGTTGTTGATGAGCCAATGCAGCCCAAATCAGAGAGACGCTTTTACTTCAGATTATCCAGATTGTAATGGAGCCCGATATTTTCGCGGCGGGACATGGCCATTTTTATCACAAGATACGAAACGTTAATCATGTTCCGTAATTCACAAATCGGTACTGAAACTTTTGATTCCCGATATAATTGTTCGTGTTCGCGATACAGTAACTCTACCCGTTCGTAAGCCCGACGTAGGCGTCGGTTGGTACGCACAATGCCCACGTAATTGGACATGATGCTGTTAAGCTCCCGCGTCATTTCCGTGACCAGTACCTGTTCTTCCGGATGCGTCGTGCCGGAGTCATCCCAGTCGGGCACATCGTCCGGAATAAGAGCCTGTGACAACTCTTCAATTGTATGCAAAAAAGCCCGGTGGCTGAATACCACGGCTTCCAGCAAGGAATTAGAAGCCAGACGGTTAGCCCCGTGTAGCCCCGTACACGAGCATTCGCCGGCGGCGTAAAGGAAATGAATATTGGTTTGTCCCCATTCATTCACCCGAACCCCCCCACAAAGATAATGTTGTGCGGGTACAACCGGAATCATATCGGTCCGAATATCAATGCCTAAATCCAGGCAATGTTGTGTAATGTTGGGGAAGTGTTCCAGAAATTTTTCGTAATCAGCGTCCCGCACATCCAGATAGACGTGATCGGTACCGTTCCGTTTCATTTCGGAGTCGATGGCCCGGGCCGTAATGTCGCGGGGGGCTAAGGAAAGGCGGGGGTCGTACTGTTCCATGAACGTCGAGCCGTCCGCGTTTTTCAGAATACCGCCAAAGCCGCGTACCGCTTCCGAAATGAGGAACGAAGGCTTCTTACCGGGCTGGTACAGGCTGGTGGGGTGAAACTGGATGAATTCCATGTTATCACAAATCCCCTTGGCCCGGTACGCCATGGCAATGCCGTCGCCGGTTGCGATGGTTGGATTCGTGGTACTCTGGTAGATGTTCCCGATGCCACCCGTCGCCAGCATGGTCGTTTTCGCCAGAAACTTATCGACTTCGCCCGTTTGCGTATTCAATACGTACGCTCCGAAGCACTTGATGTCTTCGCGGTACCGCAAAACGGTTTCGCCCAGATGGTGCTGGGTGATGAGTTCGACGGCGTAATAATGCGTAAAAATCTGGATACTGCTGTGGCGTTGTACTTCTTCCAGTAAGGCCCGCTCGATTTCAGCTCCGGTAATATCCTTGAAGTGAAGAATCCGGTGATCGGAGTGGCCGCCTTCGCGGGCCAGGTCATAGTCTTCGCCGTGGCGATCGAACCGCGTTCCGTAATCAATCAGTTCCTGAATACGGGCGGGGGCTTCTTTGACTACAATTTCTACAATATCGCGTTTGTTGAGGCCATCGCCGGCGTCCACGGTATCTTCGATGTGTTTGTCGAAGGAATCTTCTTTGGACCACACTGCCGCAATGCCGCCCTGGGCGTATTTGGTATTGGTCTCGTCGGCCTGAACTTTGGTAATGATGGCAATGGAAACCGCTTCCTGACGGCTTTCAAAATAACGAGCCAGTTTGGTCGCATAACTTAGCCCGGCAATACCCGAACCGATCACAAGGAAGTCGTACTGATGAGTCATATTACATCCAAAACGATTTAGAGCGGCGAAAGTTAAAAGATATTTGGTAATGCGGGCAACTTAGGCAGGGAAATGTCAGGGGCATGGATGGAGATCAGGAGCAGAATGCGTTATTTTAGTAATCAGGAAATGAATGAGCTGTCCTGCAACGTATAAAACAACCTTCGAAGCCAAGCTGGCGGAGAAAATGCTATTCTATCTAAACTCTGGTCAATACAAACCCCTATGGCCTTACTTCTTACTAGCGTGCGGCGGAAGTCAATCGTACAAATAGTGCTGATTCTCGGAATTAGTTTGGGATTTTTGACGGGGTGCACTGTGCGACTGGCTCCGCAACATAATCAAGCCTTAGTCGCGGGTTTAGTGGAGCAGAATAAGGCGGTGATGGAATTCTTTGCCTTTTACGCTTGGGGAACTAAAGCGGCCAGTTTTCCCGAACGCCTGCCCGAGTATAATCGCCTGATTGGTAATTTCGACGCTCTGGCCCTTCAGGCCGATGCCCGACCCGTTCCCCGTAACAAGATCAAAACGAAAGTAAACGAAGCCCTACAGAAACGAGGCATTCCGGTACTTGAAGAGGGCGAAATACCGAGTGCTACGGCCCTGCGAAAAATTTACGAAACGCTCGTGAAAATGCGGGATACTGACCAAAAGCAGGGGCTAACCCTGACTGAAAGCCAAGCATTTGAAGGACAGGTGAAGATTTACCTGGATCAGGCTCTTACATACGAAAACTTTCTGGAACGCTAACCTTACGCACCCATGGAGCTGGACATTACGCAACTCATGAAAGACATCAGCACGGCGGTATCCGCGGTACTGGGTAAAGATGTGACGACCATTCGGGGTTTTCGGGATCGGCAGCTAAAAGCCATTGCCCAGCAGTCGGCCCTGATTACGGCGGGTATTGCGACGGGTGAAATCACGGAAGAAACCCGGGAGTTTTTTCTGGACAGTTTACAGGATATGGTACTGAACTTTCTGAAAACGCTACAGGGCGTTGCTCAGGTGACCATCGAAAAAGCCTGGAACGCCGCCGTTACCGTAATTTGGGACGCGATTGAAAAGGTGACGGGAATCCGGTTAGTAGGCTGATCGGAGTGAGTAATCATGCGGGAAGAAGGGAAAAGAGCATTTCCATTCTTCCCGCATGGCTTTTGAGTAGTATAATCCTGCCTACCAATCCAGCTTGACCAGAGCTACGGCCTGCCGTTCCAGCGTAATGGGCAAAGAGACTTTCGCATCGACGGTTTTTACTTTCCGCGTAACCAGGCATTTTAATTTTCCTGCTTTTTCCAGAGCCGCAATCTGCTGGGAACTGGGCTTTTGCGGCGAACCCATCTTTTTCCAGGCCTCGTAGGAATTGCTATTTTCCTTGTCAATCACGTAGATACGCAACGTTGCTTTGTGGGCCGGAACGTGAGCGATCTCCAGGTTGACGGTTTCCATAGGGCCTGGTTTGTCGTCATCGTGGTAGTTCCAGACCATCACGGCTGCGGTTTTCTGATCACTGGTCGCCAGGGCTCCAATATCGGAGGTTGGTCCGTGGACGCTTGATTTCAGAACATCTGCCAACGCATACATGCGATTGCTTTGAGCCATGACCCGTTTTCCCGACATCATACCAAACATGCGGAATACATTCAGAACCGGCTTGTCAACGCCATTCGTAGCTAAATCCCGGAACCCGTAGAACCAGGGCTGATCTTCAAATTCAAAGGACCAGGATACGGCACCCAGAAAGTTGATTTTAGCCAAATCCGCCAGCAGGTACTTTCGGGCGAAAGTCGCGGCGGTATAACTGGAGTACATTGTGCCGTTCCGGTACGCATTTTCGGGATTCGTTGCCATGCCGCAGGCCGCACAACCTTCCGGGTCCGATTCCCCGATGATGATTGGTAAATCTTTGGTCTCGGGATACGCCGCCGTAATCGCGAAACCCGTCTTGATGTCATTCAACTGGGCGGACATGTCCATACGGACCGAGCCATCCACTAGTTTAGGCTGCCCCTTCGCGTGAAATAAAATAGCATCCACGGGTGAACCCTTCTTTCCGGTAGCGTAGTTAGTACCTGAAATGCAGTGCTTGATGAAGTTGTTGGTCCATTCAGTAGCTCCCTTGCCCCGCGTCCCCGCAATATTGATACCCCCGATTTTGGCCGTGGGTAAGGCCCGTTTCAAACCATCGGCGGCGTAGTCGTAAAGCTTCAGAAATTCTTCCTGCGTACCTTTCCAGTAATGCCCGTTGGGTTCGTTCCAGACTTCCCAATACCAGCTTTCCACTTCCTTCTGTCCGTAGCGTTCGACCGAGTGTTTGACCCACTGATAGACCAATTCCCGCCATTTATTGTAATCCTTGGGTGGATAGGCCCAACCCGTAATAATATCCGTGTAGGGGTCGCCTGGCTTCCAGTAATGCCGATACGGTTCCGGATGCGTGGACAAGGCTTGCGGCATAAAGCCAATCTGAGCCAGGGGCTTCATGCCTCGCTTCACGTAACTATCGAAAATGCTATCCACGATAGCCCAGTTATAAATGGGTTGTCCATTGGCATCTTCGGTATACGCATTTGTGGAGCCCCATTTTAGAGCCGCTTTACCATCCCCCGTTACTAACAGACTATGCGTTCGGACATAAACCGGTACCGGGCTTAACTGGGCTAATTCCGTTAATAACTTTTGCCCGTCTTTCATGTAGGTATAGTTGGGCTCATCGTACCCAAACCAGGCCCATACGGGCCTCATGGGGGCAATTTCCTGCTTAAGATCTACTTGAATCGCAGGATTTTGAGCAGAAGTAGAAATCGCTGAACAAAAGAATAAACTAAGGGCCATCCAAGCCGAAAGGATGGATGTTTGGCGAGACCAGGGTCTGGAAAAAGAGGGCATAACTTGAAGAAGTCTAGGTTTAGCAGTGGCAAAGTAAACCTTATTCTTCAGTTGAGGAACCCGTTCAGTCCGTCCAAGGACGCTATTTTCCCTAACAATGACAGTGAAGCGTAGGTTACGGTTACCTGAAACGGAATAAATAAAGATGTTTACGAGCTTTTCGGATCGTAACGTTTACCCATAAAAAAGTCCGTAACCACCGTTACGGACTAAAAATTAAAGGATCGCTCGGTGTAGTTTCACCTGATCTTCCATAAAGCCACCGTACAATCGCCGATGGTCTTTGAAGTTGAAAACGCTTCCGTTGTTTCGTACTTCCTCAATTTTTGAAAAATCGAGCGTCTGTATCAGCCAAGTTTCGGCCTGCGGCGTATGCGAAGCAATGATTCCTTCTTCGGGTAAACCCGTATCAGGGGTCGAGTAAAAAGCAGAAAATCCGTAGTTAATATCCACCGCGGGTGACCAAAGGGCATTTCCCACGGTCTGCGAAACGACGGTATAACACTGATTTTCCAAAGCTCTTGCCCGGGCACCCACGTGTACCCGCGTAGCTCCGCGAATGGTTTCGGTACAGCTTGGGGCTACCACTAGTGAAGCTCCCAGGTTACAGAGCAACTGCGAACTCAGCGAAAATTCAACGTCGTAGCAAATCTGAATACCAAAGCGGCCCCAGTCCGCTTCAAACATGGTCAGTTCTTTTTCACCACTCGAAATACCCCAGTGCTCATTTTCGAAACGGGTCATGAAAAATTTGTCCTGATATCCCACGAGGCCTTTGGGCGAGAAAACGTAGGCTCGATTGACCAGTTCTTTTTTCAGGAGTACCGGAAAACTCGGAGCCACGATACTGACGCCGTATTGGCGGGCCAGTTCAGCGAAAACCGTACAGAAATCGGCCCGTAAAGCGTCCATTTCCCGGACCTGCTGGCGGATGTTCTGGCGAATGTCTTCCGAAAACAGACTCACCAGTTCCATCGACCCGTATTCGGGAAATATCAACAGTTGGGCTTTTTGCCCGGCAGCCTGGGCTACCCAGCGTTCGGTATGCCGACGCCAGGCTAGAAAATCAACGTGTTCAGTAATCGGATATTGAGCAGCGGCAATCGTTACTTCCAAGGGTACAGGAGTTTATGCAGTAGTGGGTGATAGGGCTTTGAGCCAATACACCATGGGTTTGGCCGTTGAGGTAGTTTCCCCAACGTCGGGCCATTCCATATGGCTTTGCAGCGAAGGCTCGCGATGATAGCCGCGTTTGGTCCAGAATTCGTCGAGGGGACGGTAGTCATGCGGACGAGCCGGATGCATGTCCGGGCGAACCACGGAACAAAAGCAGGCCGTTTGAAACGTACCAAAGCTGCGAGCATGGGCTTCCCGTTCATCAAAAAAACGATGCCCCAATCCCTGACCCCGATAGTCGGGCAGGAGGATACTTTCTCCGAAATAAAAAACAGTACGAATATCCATGCCCGCTTCTTCAAACGGCTGACGAACCTCGGCGGTTTCCTCTTCCAGGGGAATACAGGTGGTGGCTCCGATCATCTGATTGCCGTCATATGCCGCAAACAGGAAGGAACGCTCCGTCTTCGTATAGGTCTGCAAATACGCTTTTTCGTACGCTAGGGAGCCTTCATAGAGGTACGGGAAACTTCGGAATACTGCAATACGTAAATGGGCCAGGTCATCGAATACTTCTTCAATTGCCTGTCCAGTTTTATGAATGAAATGCATAGAATCAGGAAAAATCTGGGTGGGGCGTGAAGCTGCAAAAGTTACGCCCCACCGCAATGCCTTTAGACTACGAAACGCGTTGAATCCAGAGGGGCAGGTTGTAATACGTCGTAACGCGGGTAATTTTTCCGTCTTTCACTTCCAGAAAAGCTCCAGCGGGCAATTCGTAGGTTTGATGACGAGCTTCGGGCAGACCGTCTTCCCCCTTTTTATAAACGCCATTCACTACGAATTCAGCGGCCACCCGCGTCTGCGTAGGTTCGCTGAAAAAGACCAGATCGGTTAAGGTTTCTTCGTAGCTTTCATCCATGTGCTCAAGAAACTTGGTAAACTGCTCGATGCCGATGCGGGCATCACCCTGGTTGGGTTCATGACGTATTTCGGGATCTACCAGGCTTAGCATTCCCTGCCAGTTTTTGTCGTTGAAATAGGCATAATAGTGTTGAACAATTTCCAGTGCAGTCATGGTGGATACAGAAATTAAAAGATCGAGTAAAACGTACTAAACATTAAAGAAACGTTTCAGAAAAAACGTTCAATGCAAATTACGACAGAATTGTAACTTTTGGTAGGGTTAATTGTTCGATGAGTACAATCGAACCAATCCCTACGTTATGTCCCGCACCTATTCACTGAAAACAATTCAGAAGTTACCCATTACGCTGGATCAGGCCTGGGATTTTTTCAGTCAGCCCGGAAATCTGAAAGATATTACGCCATCCACGATGGGCTTTGATATTCGAAGTCACCACCACGGCGACCGGATGTACGCCGGCCAAGTCATTGAATATACCGTAAAGCCCTTATTCGGCATTCCGCTGTATTGGATGACGGAGATTACCCACGTAAAAGATCATGCTTATTTTGTGGACGAACAGCGGTTTGGACCGTACAGTCTGTGGCATCACCAGCACCATTTTCGGGAGATTGCGGGCGGCGTGGAAATGACCGACATCGTGCATTACCGGCTGCCTTTCTGGATTCTGGGGGATATCGCTCACGCGATCCTAGCGAAAGATAAACTGCGGGAAATCTTCACCTTTCGTTACCGGAAAGCTGAAGAGGTATTCGGAGCCTGGCCGGGTGGACAGTCGCTGAACATTCAGTTTTATTAGGTTTACTCGCTTGCCCTGATCTAAAACCGTTAATGGAATAATCGGGGCATTGTTGGTCAAGCGTCTTAGACGCAAAACACCACCCCGATCATTCCATGACGGTCACAGATCGGGGTGAGCTTTTATCGTCTGCCTCGTTTTGGTCCGCTGGTGGGCTTTTTGCCGCCCGAATTTTTGGGTCCGGGCCGTCCGCCTGGTTTGCTGGCTTTGGGTCCGCCGGGTTTACTGCCGGGCCGACCGGCGGCCTGAGCTTTTTGCCAGGGTCTGGCTTTTTTCTCGTGGAAAGCTCCTTTGAAGGTTGGGTCTTCCTTCTTCCGCTGATCATCCACTTCCCGCAGCATGTCCTGCCGTTCCTGGAAAGGCGTATTGGTTACTTCGACCGCTTCGGGTAAAAACTCCACTGGAATTTCCTGACCGATGATTTTTTCAATTTTCTCGATGTGGTATTCTTCAGCCTCCGTAACAAAGGTGATAGCCTCGCCGGTACGGAAAGCCCGTCCGGTCCGACCAATCCGGTGTACGTAATCTTCGTAAATCAGCGGTACATCGAAGTTAATAACGTGCGTTACTTCCTGTACGTCGATTCCCCGGGCGGCCACGTCCGTTGCCACCAGTACCCGAATTGTATTATCCCGGAAAGCCTGCATGGCGTTGATTCGCGTATTCTGTCCCTTGTTGGCGTGAATGACCCGAACTTCATCCTCCGAGAAAACCTTCCGTGAAATGAATTTGTGAATATTATCGGCGACTTCCTTCGAGCGAACAAAAATCATCACCTTTTGAAAGGCGGGGTCCTGTAAGAGGTAACCCAGCAGATTGATTTTTGTATGGAGGTTTGGTACGGAATAAATGACCTGATTCACCGTCGTTGCCGTCGTTGCCTGCGGCGTTACTTCAATACGAGTGGGAAATTCCAGAAATTCGAACGAAAACTTCTCCACTTTTTCCGGAAACGTAGCCGAAAACAGTAGGTTCTGCCGTTTGCGGGGAATGATTTCGAGAATCCGGCGAATCTGTGGCATGAAACCCATGTCCATCATCTTGTCGGCTTCATCGAGTACCATCACTTTTAGTTCTTTCGTGATGATGTCGCCGCGAAGGTACAGATCCATGAAACGACCCGGCGTACTGACCAAGATGTCCACGCCAGCCGTAAGGGCTTCAATTTGCGTTTTAGGGCCGAGTCCGCCGTACAGACAGAGCGTCCGCAAATCGGTATATTGGCCCAATTGCTCAATAGCGTCGCCAATCTGCATGACCAGCTCGCGGGTCGGAGCCAGGATCAGAGCCCGTGGTGCCGAACCCTGAGCGTACTTGACCTTGTACAGAATGGGCAGGACGTAAGCCGCCGTTTTACCCGTACCAGTCTGAGCAATCCCCAATACATCATGACCCGCCAAAATGAGCGGAATGGCCTGTTCCTGAATGTCGGTGGGTTGCTCATATCCGGCCTCGCTTACGGCATTGAGCAATTGCCGATTGAGGTTAAAATCTTCGAACGTCATCTTCTTATTCCTTCCAACGAAAACACAAAGGTCGCAAAAAGCCTTGGGAAACAGCACAAAAGCGACTAATGAATGGGTCGAGTCAGAGAAATCATTTGGGGCAGCATCCAAACGAATGGCTGGCTTGATTTTGAAAATGGGCTTTTTGACCTTCAAGAAATAAGGTTTAGTCGCCAAAGACGTTAGAAATACACACGATCCCGTATTTTTAAGGCATTCATCAGCACTTCGGTAAACAGCTAAGCAGCCCGATGCTGCGTTCATCCCATTGTATGTTTCATCTTCCTAACGTTCGGGCCCTTTCACTGGGTCTGCTTCTAAGCCTACCTGCCGTATCTGTCATGGCCCAAAAACTGGGGCCGCTGACCGTCGAAAAGATCATGCAGGACCCCAAATGGATGGGCGTTTCGCCGAGTAATCCCTACTGGGCCGAAGACGGTTCCAGGGTTTATTTTTCCTGGAATCCCGAAGGAGCCAAAGGCGATTCGCTCTATGCTTACGAACTCGCCAGCAAAAAAATTACGAAAGTAAGTGTAACCGATCGGCAGCGTATACCGAGCGAATCGGGGAAGTACAATCAGGCGAAAACCGTAAAGCTGTACGAAAAGAACGGCGATCTGTTTTACCTCGATCTGGCGACCAGACAAATTCGGCAGATGACGAATACGGTTGAAAGCGAAAATAACCCTACGTTCAGTAGCGATGAAAGACAGGTAATTTTCCGTCGCGGCATGAACCTGTTTTCCATGTACCTGGCTTCGGGTGAAATCAATCAGTTGACCAACTTTTTGTCGGGTAGTAAGAAAGCTGATCCGAAAGCCAACGAACAGGAAAAATGGCAGAAAACGGATCAGTTAGCGATGTTCGAAGTCTTGAAGGAACGGGCCGATAAGAAAAAGGACGCCGCTAAAATCACCAAAGCCGAACAGCCTAAGCGGCCTAAGGAATTTTACCTGGAAGAACGGAACCTGATGGCTCCCACGGCAGCTCCCCACGGAAAATACGTGACTTTCCAACTGGTAAAATCGGCGGCAGGAGCGAAGAGCACGATTGTGCCTAACTACGTCACCGAATCAGGATTCACGGAAGACATTCCGGCCCGCACCAAAGTAGGAGCACCACTGGCTTCGCATCAGTTGTTTTTGTACGACATCGAAAAGGATACCATCCGCGAAGTGAGTGCAAAAGACCTGACGGGCATTACGGAGCAGCCTAAATACCTGTCGGAGTATAAATCGGATACAACGTCCAAAAAAACGAAGGTGCGTCCGGTACAGTTTTTCGGAACGAACTGGTCCGAAGATGGTACGTATGCCGTGGTGATCGTTCGTTCGCAGGATAACAAAGACCGCTGGATTGCCCAGCTCGATCCGGCTACGGCGAAACTAAAGGTACTCGACCGCCTCCGCGACGAGGCCTGGGTGGGTGGCCCCGGTTCGTATGCACTGACCTGGCTGGATAAGGAAACCTTGCTGTTTCAGTCGGAAGCGACGGGATACTCGCATTTGTACAGCATCAACCTGCGTACGAATGAACGTAAGCAGCTCACGAGTGGCAAGTTCGAAGTACAGCAGACGGTTCTATCCAAGGATAAAAAGACGATTTACTTTCAGTCGAATGAGGTACACCCCGGAGAACAGCACTGGTATAAAATGGCAGTTACGGGCGGTGAACGCGTGAAGCTGACAACCGGTACGGGAGCCCATGAGGTAAGCCTTTCACCGGACGAAACGAAACTGCTCATTCGTTATTCAACGCCTACGCAGCCTTGGGAACTGTATCTACAGGAAAACCAGGCGGGAGCGAAAGCGGAAAAAATTACCAATTCTCTTTCCGATGAGTTCAAATCCTATGCCTGGAAAGAACCGCAGGTCATCACAGTAAAAGCCAGCGACGGACAGGATATTTATGCTCGTTTGTACGTGCCGAAAAAGAAAAACGGGGCGGCAGTCATCTTCGTCCACGGGGCCGGATACCTGCAAAATGCTCACAAATGGTGGAGTCAGTATTACCGGGAATATATGTTCCATAACTTACTGGTCGATCAGGGCTTTACGGTACTGGACATGGATTACCGGGGCTCGGCGGGCTACGGTCGCGACTGGCGAACGGGCATTTACCGCTTCATGGGGGGTAAGGACCTCGACGATCACGTAGACGGGGCGAAGTATCTGACGCAGAAACTGGGTATCAACGCCAAACGCATTGGGATGTACGGTGGTAGTTACGGCGGGTTTATGACGCTGATGGCTTTGTTCACCAAACCCGGCGTATTCAAAGCGGGAGCGGCTCTCCGGCCCGTAACCGATTGGGCGGCGTACAATCACGGCTATACGGCCAATATTCTGAACGAACCGCAGACGGATTCGCTGGCGTACCGTCGCAGCTCTCCGATTTATCACGCCGCTGGTCTGAAAGATAACCTACTCATCTGCCACGGGATGGTAGACGTAAACGTGCATTTCCAGGATGCTGTACGTCTCTCGCAGCGACTGATTGAATTACGGAAAGAAAACTGGGAGCTTGCCGCCTATCCCATGGAAGATCACGGATTCGTAGAACCTACCAGCTGGATGGATGAGTACAAGCGGATTTTGAAGCTGTTTCAGGAGAAGTTGAAGAAGTAAGATTTACTTTAAGGTTATTTTATCAAACCCCGTACGCAGACCTGCGTATGGGGTTTGTTGTAGTAGGTGACTTATCGTGATACGGACTAAAAGATCAGCCATCTCAGCGGGACGAAAGACTGCATCTATCTATTCAGAACTACCAATCGATAAAGTACGCCAATAACCACAGGTACAGCTTTTTCTACACCTCTGTAAACCAACCCTAAAAACACCCGATTATGGAAAAGCCCATTTCACGGCCCATGCATGGTCTGGCCGATTATGCGTATGTACCGCTCGTGGCCCTGGCCCCTAAACTGGCCGATTTTGAAAAGGAAAAAGCCGCCGTCACCTTGTGTGGTCTCTTGAGTAGTGGAGCTCTGGTTTATAGCTTGGGAACTAAAGCCGAATGGGGCGTACTGCGACTGTTACCCTTCAAAAAGCACTTAGCTATTGACTTTTCGGCGGGACTTTTGGCACTGGCGGCACCCTGGCTCTTTGGTTTTGCCAAACACAAAAAAGCCCGTAATACTTTTCTGGCGATGGGCGTCATTAGTCTGCTCGCCAGTTCATTAACCAGGCCCGAAGAAATGGACGAATAGCGAACTATTGCGTCAAAAACGGATTGCTGAAGGTGGGATTCTGTAGAAATTCCGTGTCCGTAAGCGTATGTAGGAAGGCGATTAAATCTTTCTTTTCGGAAGAGGTCAGATGCATGGGGCCTTTTAAGTCCGTACTGAGCGTACGGCTGGAGGCCACATGCTCACTGTAATGATCGATGACTTCCTCCAGCGTCCGGAAGCGACCGTCGTGCATGTACGGACCCGTCACAGCAATATTCCGAAGCGTCGGTACGCGAAAGCGGGCAAAATCGGCGTCAAAGCCCGTTACTTCCTGCCGACCGGGATCAAGCGGTGAGGCATCAAGGCCATTATTATGAAAGACGTTCTGGAAAAACTGGGCTCCGCCGTGACAATGGGTGCAATTCGCTCCGCGTATACCTTTGGCAGGATCGGAGGTTCGCATGAACAGATCCATGCCTCGCTTTTCGGCGGCCGTTAGCGTGTACTGATGTCTCAGGTACTGATCATACGGAGCCTGGGCGGAAATCAGGGTCCGTTCAAACTGAGCCAGAGCTTTGGCCATCAGCAGGGGCGTAATGGAGTCCGTACCAAACGCCCGTTTGAATTTTGGGGGATAAAAAGCCGTTTGTTGCAGTTTACGAGCCGCTTTCTCGGGAGCCAGTCCCAGTTCATCCGGATGAGCCATGGGAATGAGTGCCTGATCTTCCAGCGTGGGGGAGTGACCATCCCAGAAGAAATGGCGTACCCAAAGCAGGTTTGCCAGCGACATGGAATTGCGGGCCGTCGTACGTCCATTTACGCCGATACTCAACGCAAAGCCATCGGTAAATGCCCGATTTTGCTGATGGCAACTGCTACAGGAGATGGTATTGTTCTTGGAAAGCAGGGAGTCGTAAAACAGAAAACGCCCTAGGGCCACGCCCTCCACCGTCATCGGATTATCCGCCGGAATCGTGTACCGATGCCCAAAAGAAGCCGGAATGGGAAGCGTATAGGGAGTATCGTTGCGGAGGGTAAAGGCCAGCACCACCGCACTACTCAGCAGGATCAACCAACGAAGCATACGTATCGACGAGAAGAAAAACGAGTCTACCTGTCCGGTTGCGGCCTTTCCGGCAAATGGAAAGTGAAAATAAACATTCTCTCGCAAAGAAGAATCATTTGGCAAAGCGGATTTCAATTTCCCGTACTTCCCGAATCCAACGGGCGGGTTTCTTTTCGCCGGGGACCACGATTCGGTACGGACCTACGCCAGCGGGTAAGGTAGTACCGTCTACGGCATCGGCGAGTACGATAGTTCGCGTACTAAATTCCGGATCCAGTTCTGGTAAGGCAAACAAGACCTCGTATCCATCGGCGGCCCGTACCAGAGCGTATTTAACCAGATTTTCCCCGCGAAGTTGCCCGCCTACGGTTACTCCGGCTTTTTTCAGTAACTCAATCAACGGTATGCCCGAGTAGCGGTGTTCTTTCTGGTCTTTGTCTACGGCTTTTACGTCCGTATGCGACAGGGCTTTCAGATCGGAAGCCTGTAGTTGAAGCGGAGTAGTGACTTCACCCGTAACCTTCAGAACCACCTGAGCCGACGCGTTCCAGGACCCTACAAGGAAACCGAACGGGAGCAGTAACTTTTTCATGCGACAGGAACGGAAATAGGTCTGAAATTATCGTTGTATTTAAGTAAACATAACGATCGAATTTAATGAATTGTTTAAAACTCTAGGCTAGGACTAGACTACTGGGAACCATCTATCTTTTCCGCTGTTTACTAGACACGAGTAAAAAAGCGTCTTTGCTTCCCGAACATATGAATCAAACATCTACTTTAACCGATACTTCGGCCTCCTCTCATCGACAGTATCCCTGGTTGATCGCGGTTTCCGGGTTGTTGATTCTGATTACCATAAACGGACTTACTACTTCTTCGCTGTCGGTCTTTGATGAAGTCATCCAGCAGGAATTTCACTTGACTCGGAGTGTACTGAAATCCCGGGAAACGGTTACGTATGCCGTCTCGGCCCTGTTCATTTTACTTTCAGGCTGGCTGATTGATCGGGTTGGAGTCAAAAAATTATTGCTGACGGGGCTAACCCTAATGGCCCTGGCTCTGGGTGGCTACGGATTCGCCCGTAATCTGACGGATTTGTACGTGCTGCACGTGCTGCTTGGACTGGCGTACGTTTCAGCGGGGTCAGTGGCTGTCGTGATTCTGGTTTCATCCTGGTTTCAGGAAAAACGGGGATTGGCTCTGGGGCTCACGCTGGCGGGTACGAGTCTGGGGAGTGCTCTCTTTCCCCCGATACTGACCAGCCTGATCCATACCCACGGCTGGCGGGAAGCCTTTCACTGGCTCACGTTTGTGCCTTTAGTGCTCTTGGTCTATACGGCTGTCGTCGTGTATAGCACACCCGAAGCCGCTGGAATGCAACCGTATGGGCAAAGGACTACGGAAAAATCGCTGGTGAAGACGGGAAAAATGTATGCCGAAGCTCTGCGTACGCCCTTGTTTTGGCTGATTGCTCTCTGCGGATTTCTGTCGTTTCTGGGAATAGTGGGACTTGTTTCCAATCTCTTTCTACAACTACGAAGCGTAGGCTTCGATTCCGGGCAGGCGGCCTGGACGTTATCGCTGTACTTCACGCTAGCATTGGTAGGGAAATTTCTGATTTCCTGGATTTCAGATCTGGTTTCGGTATATCCTCTATTTACCGGTTGTCTGTTGGGACTCATGGTCGGAGCGGTAGGCCTGGCTTCGCTGACGCCGAGTCTAATTATTCCTTCCGTAGGATTGGCGGCCTTAAGCTGGGGCGGCGTTTTCACGTTGTACAATGTATTGATTGTTCGGTCCTTTGGCTTGAAAGCAGCCGGCAAGATCAACGGTACCATCAGCTTATTCGAAAACTGCGGTTCATTGCTGGGACCACTAGTGATGGGCTGGCTCTTCGAAACCTCCGGCTCGTACCAGCAACCCTTGTACCTGACGGCTGGCGTTTTCGGACTAACGGCCTTTCTCTCCCTGTTTTTCTTTCGGCGAGTACCCAAGGCGTACGTTTCGTAGGAAGGCTCCTAAACGGAGCTGATGATGGGGATGATTTGAGTTAAGAATCGACTAATCGTTTGGCTAAACTTAGGGATTCTACTACTTTCGTTGCGACGGAGGTAGGGAATAAAGTACTGGGTACCAGCGACGAATATTTCTTTTTACACGGTTAATCTCCAGAAAATTACGTTAAAACTACTTCGACAGACACTTATTCCTGAACCGAAGCGTTTAAGAATCTGAAACCAATTTGGAGAGAGTGAATTCGATGAGAGCCCTTTTAGTAGTGTGGACCATTCTGGGGGTGTTTCCGAACGTTTTCGGACAGACCTCTCAGTTTGTCAGTCAGTCCCACCCCCTAACCAAATCAAATTCTGAAGCCCGTTCGACGGTAGCTAAAGACAGTGACAAAACATCCCTGCACTGTATTCCGCTGTGGGGTGAAAAAAAGAAATCCGCCCAGCAAATCAAACAAGACGAAGCCTTTTTAAAGGCCTGTGACGAGAATTTCGGTAATCGGGCCGAAGCCAGCCGGTTTTTTGCCGAGCGTGGTTGGGAGTACATCGCCGAAGGTGAGCTGGATACCGCTTGCTATCGCTTCAACCTGGCCCAGTTGCTGAACACGAAAAACAGCGATGCGTACTGGGGTTTAGGCGTCGTTTGCCATCAGAAAGGACAAGGAACCGAGGCCATCCGTATGTTGAGCAAAGGAGTCGCCTGCGATTCTGCCAATTCGATGTTACTCGACGATCTGGCGACGCTGTACATTCAGCAACACCAGCAATCCGGTCAGGCTCATGACCTGGACGAAGCGTTTGCCTTACTCAATCGTTCCGTACAACTGGATACGACCAACGCCACGACGTACCTGAAACTGGCCCTGGCCGAGTATCAGCGAAACAATTTCGATAAAGCCTGGGAACACCTGCATCAATGCCGGCAACTGGATGTACAGGTTCTCGACTTCAATTTTATCGAGCAGCTTTCGGTTAAACAGGCCGATCCCAAAGGCGTATTTAATTCCGGAAAAGAATAAGTAACGATAGAATGAAATGAAAAAGGCGGAGAACGACTCGTTCTCCGCCTTTTTCATTATTCAAAGTAACGCCATTGGAGATAGGTACAGAGCCCTTCCAGTTCCGGGAAAATCGAGAACGCATTGACGCCTAGCGTATCCAGATCGGTACGAATTTGCTTCAGGCAGGTAGACGGAATTTTTACCTTGATTAACTTTTCCGTATACGAGTCGATTTCGTTCATGTACTGCTTGGTCAGTAGTTCCTGAGACGACGCGACGCTAAATACACCCGACTGGTTATTGATCCGTTGCTTGATAATCCGGGGTCGTACGAGCTTAGTTTGCGGCACGTCGAAAGGGTGCATCGTTTCCAGATTGGCCGCAAAATCCTCTTCCTGAGCCATTAAAATCCAGACTACGCTGTACGACGAAGCCACTAGCGATTCGCCCGTAGCGAACCACAGGGCCGTCAGGGCATTGTTCGACCAGTCGAGCAAACGCGTGGGTAAGGTGAAATGCTGGCCCAGCGTCAGGTAATCCCAATCGTCCATGGGGCGGTGCGGCTCAATGAGCAGTGGATTTGTTCGCTTGAATTCCTGTAAAAGCGTTTGTTCCACTTGCAAAATGTCGCCTTTGGCTTTTAAACGACAAATTTTGGGAAGCAGGGGATGATCGAACGTTTGTCCGCGAAACAGAAAGTCAATCGCGTAACCCTGCTGGCTATGTTCTTCTTTACTTTGCTTAATGAGCGTGAGGTACGCTTCAATCGTACTTAATTCAACTTCTTTCATGGCTGGATCGGTGGAAAATCTTGGTATTCAGTACGTACTTCTCATTCGATGTGGAGGATTTCCTTGGCCAGATGAATCATCCGTTCGCTGCCCGTGTACTTGCCTTTTTCGTCGGATAGCTTGACGACCTCGGTCCATTCCCCTTCACCCGGCTGGGCTTCCGTCATTTTAATCACAATGTTCATGGCTTTAGGGCCGACGTCATTGGTCAGACTGGTACCGATGCCGAACGACATGCCGATGCGACCCCGACAGTGTTCGGCAATGCGTGCGACTTTTTCATAATTGAGCGAATCGGAGAAAGTGATGGTTTTCGACAGCGGATTGATCCCCATGCCTTGGTAATGCTGGATGACTTTATCGGCGAATTCGAGCGGATCGCCACTGTCGTGCCGGACCCCATCGAAAAGCTTGGAAAACATCTTGTCAAACTGCTGGAAAAAGACGTCCGTTGTGTACGTATCCGATAGGGCAATGCCCAAATCCCCGCGATAGACCTGTACCCAGTGTTCCAGTCCTAAAGCATTCGACATCTTAAAACCGTACCGGGCTGCGTGGAACATAAACCATTCGTGGGCGTGCGTACCAATGGGTTTGGTCTGATACAGCATGGCCATGTGCACGTTGCTGGTTCCGACAAATGAACCCGCTCCGTACTGTTGCAAAGCTTGTAAGACCAAGCGATGTACTCCGTACGAATGGCGACGACGGGTACCGAATTCAGCCACCGTAACGTTCAGGTCGCGGTAATTTTCAATCTTTTGGCGAGTATTCTCTATTACTTCCGCATCACTAATTCGTTCCAGATGATTCAGTGGATAATACAGCTCACAGATCAGCGACATGAGTGGTACTTCCCACAAATGGTACGGTACCACAGGCCTTCAACGCGTACTTCCAGTGCTTCGCCGGTTTGGGTAATGTGTACTTCTTCAGGATTATATCGGTATCCCGCCAGGAAATCCAGGTATACGGGGTCGAGATAGGGGCAGGTAACCCGCAGAAAGTGTTTCTCTTCGCGGGTCAGTTGCAGAGAAGCCATGGCATCAACGGCTTCACGTAAGGCTTTGGCAAAGCCGGGCGGAAACGCGTGTTTTCCCCGATTAATGAATTGATAACGGGCTCGGGCTGATGGAAAGAGCCGAATAACTCCCTGCTGCATAGTGATCTTGTAGAAGTCATTATCCAGCAGGGAGGGAAGAATGGAAGCCATAGACATGGAAACTCGGGGCTAATGGAAATGATAGTTTTTCCATAAAAGTTATGCCCGGAGTTTGAAACCGTATCAGTAAACGATTAGGCAGGTGTAGCGGAGGCGGAGGGAGCCGTCAAGCCCATCTTTTTGCGGTACTGTTTCGTGAGTCGGCTAATGAAGAAGCCAACGGTTACACCCGGACCAACCCATAGCAAGAGATTGACGAAAGAAGGCATATCAGCGGGCAAGAAACGGGGACCTACATTGACCAGAAAGGCGGTTAGCGTAGCGGCATACGAAGCCAGCATTCGACCCAGGTGCGTAAAAAACCAGTGCATGCGTTGGGGTTGTACCCGTCCACTAAATACCTTGTAATCGTTCCAGCCATTGGCCAGACAAAGAGCGGTCAGGAATAGAAACAGAATGCCTTGGTAAGGTTGTTGTACCATAAATCGCTGGATACTCCAGGCTAGCGTCACTAGCCCGAAAAAGCTCACGCCGTACATCGCGGCCCAGTCCAGTCGGGCAGGTGGTGTCTCTGATTTTTTGCGTAATAAAATTCGTTTTCCGGTAAAGGTCTGGTAAAAGCTACCGACGGCTACGGGTAGAAAGAACTGCATTTTCAGCGAAAGCGGATCCAGTACAAACAGGCCCACGGTCGTAATGAATACGCCAAACATGGCCCAGTAATATACCAGCCCCCAGAAGTTATGTAAGCGACCCCCTTTGCGGGCAATCATAGGTACCAATCCACTGAGTAAAGCAGTGAAACCACAGATAACGTGAATGACGAGGATCGAAGCCTGAAGCGTTTTCATAAGAATTGCATGGTTGACAAGACCATACAAACGTAGAGCTACGACGAAAACATGTCAAATCAATGGGTTGATTATCAGGATTCTGGGACGTTTGACAAAGCCAGGGACAATTCAGCAGCCGTTTGGGATGTTTGACAAGGTCAGTGAAAGCGTTCGGTTACCAGTTCGGAATATTTGCGGGCGACGGGGACAAGTGTTTCCAGCGACCGCAGATGGAGTTTGTACCCCTGAGCGTTCCCACTCACCCGTTCTACGCGGTGCAGATTGACAATGTAGGAACGGTGACAGCGGACGATGAAGTCGTAGGAGATTTGCGTTTCCAGCCGACTCAAACTACTCCGGAGCAGTTCTTTGCGAAGCTGCCCATTTTCCTGAAAAACAATTTCCGAGTAATTATCCGCTGACTCAATGTACAGCAGTTCGGTCACGGGCAGGCGTAACTGATCTTTTCCGTTTTCCGCCGTGAACTGAATATACTGTTGGGTTTCGGTAGCGAGTTCCTGCGGGGAGAGGGGCTCCGGCTGGGGAGGCTGACTGTACTTCTTAAGCTTTTTGACGTACGTGGTAATGGTAAAGGCCGTTGTTGGAAAAACACCAATAATCAGCGTAAACCCAATCATGGAAAGTAGACCCGGCAGGTGTCGGGATATGCCAAAAACGCTCGTGGTGTAAAAGTAATTAAGTACGGCAATGCCCAGAAAATGGCCCAGTACAAAGACGATGTTGCGACCAACCGTCCAGCGTTCTTCCCGAAACCACGCTGGAAACAGAGCTGGTAAGGCAAAGTAATTGGTAACCAGTACCAGCGAAGTAATGACTCCAAAACCCGCAAGAAACAGGTACTTTCCGGGCATGACGACCCGGGCGGTTCCAAAGGGCTGAAAAATAATGATAAACAGGCCCACGAATAGACCCGCTCCGACAGATAGCCACCAGGTAGCGGCATCACGCTCGAAGCGGGGATGGGGCTGAGCCAGAATCGAGAACATACGAGTTATCCCCGGATTTGCTCAATGAACATGCCGATAACGGGCGGATAAGCCGCAATGGCAAAAGCAATACCGTACAAAGCCCCCCACAAGTGAGCCGAGTGATTAATGTATCCTGTTCCCCGGCGTGACTCCCAGTAGGAATAGGCCAGGTACAGTCCACCAAAAATCCAGCCCGGAATGGGGATGGGAATGAAAAACAGATACAGCGACGTTGTGGGAGCAAACATAATCCCCGCGAAAATGACGGAAGATACCCCGCCCGAAGCCCCAAGGGAATTGTAGTTGGGATTGTTCCGGTGCTTGAAGTACGTGGGCAGGTCGGAAATAATAATACCGCCCATGTACAGAGCTACATACAACAGATTTCCCATCGGCGAAATCTGCGAGAAAATGCTTTCCACCAGACCGCCAAAAGAATACAGCGAGATCATGTTAAAGGCCAGGTGACCAATATCGGCGTGAATAAAGCCCGACGTAATAAACCGCCAGTACTCGTTCCGGCGATTGACTTCGTACGGATTCATTACCCAGCGACGCAGGATGGATTCGTTATTCCAGGCGTATAAACTGGCACCTACGGCCAGTAGTATAAACAGTAAGGTCAGACTCAGATTCATGGTAGCAATACAAAACGATCTTTCAGTCGAAAGATAAGGGTATTTTGACGCGTAAAAATAGCTGTTTTCACGGGGGGATAGTGATTTTACCGATTTTACAGTAATTTCCATCCGGGCCGCAACCTGTTATCCACTAGCAATCATACTGTTATGATGCCTTCTCGCCGTGCGTTCTTTCGCCAGTCGGCCAGCGTTGCCCTCTTTCCCAGTTTAAAACCACTCAGCGAATCGTACTTTCAGCAAGTAGCACGGTACCGCTCGGGAGACTCAGCCCAGGCTCTGGCTGCTGATGAAGATTTCTGGGCTCTCATCCAGCGGGCGTATACCGTCTCGCCGACGATACTGAATCTCAACAACGGTGGCGTAAGTCCCAGTCCAACCTTGGTACAGGAAGCCGTAGAGCGGTACTTCCGTTATTCCAACGAAGCCCCGAGCTACTACATGTGGCGGGTACTGGATCAGGGCCGTGAACCGCTACGGGAGCAGCTGGCCCACGTAGCGGGTACGTCGCCGGAGGAAATCGCCATTAACCGGAATGCTACCGAAGCCCTGGATACGGTTATTCTGGGCTTACCCCTGCAAAAGGGCGATGAAGTAGTCGTCTCCAATTTCGATTACCCGAATATGATGAGTGCCTGGCGGCAACGCGAACTCCGCGATGGTCTGAAGCTCAATTACGTAAAGCTGCCCATGCCCTGCGAAGACGAGAATCAGCTGGTGAAGCTGTTTGTCGAGCAAATGACACCGAAGACCAAAGTGGTACACCTCACGCACGTCATCAACTGGTCGGGACAGGTACTACCGGTTCGGAAAATTGCCGACGAAGCTCACAAACGCGGGATTGAAGTACTCGTAGACGGAGCCCACAGTTTTGTGCATCTGGATTACAAAGTACCCGACCTGGGCTGCGATTATTACGGTACGAGTCTGCACAAATGGCTAAGTGCTCCGATTGGTACAGGCATGCTTTGGGTGAAAAAAGAGAAAATTTCGAAGATATTCCCCCTGGTACCCAACGAGCAGCCGCAGTCAGACAATATTCGCAAATTCGAAAACCTGGGTACGCGACCCTTTTTCATCGAACAGGCCATCGGGCAGGCCATTCAGTTCAATAATTCCATCGGGGCAGTTCGGAAATACGAGCGTCTGTTTTATCTGAAAAACTACTGGGCTGAAAAAGTAAAAGACTTGCCCGGTATAACGTTGTATACCTCGCTGAAAAAGGGCTATTCCGGAGCCTTGGCCGTCGTTGGTGTGAACGGGATGACGCCCGGCCAGCTGGAAAGTGCACTCCTGACTCGCTTCAAAATCCATACAACGCCAATAGATAAAGAGAATGTGAAGGGCGTTCGGGTAACGCCGCACGTCTATATTTTACCCTCGGATCTCGACCGATTAGTCAGTGCCCTGACGATTCTGTCCAAAGAAAATACCGATAAGCTGGCAAAGGCCGGAAAGTAATCACAAGGATTTACGGGTAAATTCCCCGGGAAGTCAAATACTTCCCCGGGGAATTTGTTTTTTTGTGGGTATGAACCGCCACTTCGCATGAACCTAACATCAACCCATATGAAAAATTTTGTACTTAGTCTTTTCCTGCTGACCTCGGCTCTGATGAGTTGGGGCAGAAATCCGACTAATGGATTCTTTCAAAATCCCGTCTGCCCCTTAAAAGTGGAAATAACGCCCGCGAACGTGGGCCTTTGTGCCAGTGGGAGCGTGGTACTGACCGCGAACCCCAGTGGTACGGCGTCTTCCGGGACGTTGACGTATCAGTGGCGGAGGGGTACTCAAATTGTTGGTACGAGCCGAACCTATACGGCAACCACCGTGGGGATCTACAGCGTTACGCTTAGCCAGGGTTCCTGTAGAGCTACTGATACACTGACCATCACGTTGAATCCTACCCCCAACCTTTCCAGCATTGCGGGCGATTCGGCCCTTTGCGAGGGACAGAAAGGCAGCCTGAGTGTAACGACCTCCGGTAGCACGAGTCCCTATACGTATCAGTGGAAACTTGGATCGACCGTGCTCGCCGATAAAACACCTCAGCTTTCGATTACCAAGACCGGTACGTACACCGTGACGGTAACCGATGCGAAAGGCTGTACTGCTTCCACCACGAAAACCGTACAGGAAACCAAACCCGTCCTGTATATCACCACGGCGACGAGTAAGCTCAACCTGTGTTCGGCGGATCAGGAAGGGGTGAAGATGCAAATTTTCCGGACGGAGAACTTCACGCCGGATACTTATGCCTGGAGACGCGGTACAACGGTAGTGGGTACGGGCTCTACCTTTGAGGCCAAAGATGCTGGAACGTATACCTTGCAGGCTACGGCAAAAAATGGCTGTCAAGCCGTGTCCGGTAATAGCATTCCGATTCAAAAATACAATTCTCCCACCGCGTATGCCGGAGCCGACACCTCCCTGACGGGCAAAGATCGCTTCGAACCCAAAGGCATCATTCCGGCCAGTGGTGGTACAAGCCCCTATACCTACGCCTGGCAAACGTCCGCTAATACACCCGTTTATACCGTGGCCAATCCGAGCATTGGGCCTTTTAAAGGCTCTGCACAGGTTTGGCTAACGGTAACGGATCGAAATGGCTGTACGGCCCGCGATACGGCCCGAATCACCTATATTGCCTGTAAGCTAAAACTGAGTGTAACGGGGGCTGACTACCTCTGCGAGGGTCGAAGCAGTACACAGTGGACGGGGCGGGTCACCGATAGCCTGGGTGCTGTAACCTATAGCTGGCGGCAGGGATCAAGTCTCGTATTTGGCAATCGCGTAAACCTGACGAAAGAAGGAACCTACCTGATTAAAGTCGAAGATGCCCGCGGCTGCGAAGATTCGCTGAGCCGGAGTATCACCATCAAACCAACGCCTACGGTACAAATTTCCGGTGATTTGTTCTACTGCCGGGGTGGTGGAGCCTTACTACGGGCGAACCCCGCGGGTGGACAGGCTCCGTACGCCTACGAATGGAAACTCGGTACAGCAGTTGTGCCCAATGCTTCCGGTGTGCAGTTCAATGCCTCTGCTCCGGGTAATTACACAGTTACGGTTCGGGATAGCCTGGGTTGTCGGAAGGAATCGGCGGCAGTTTCTATTGTGGAGCGGGGGCAGAACATCGTTGCGAATATCGTTCCGGCTGGGAAAACTACAACCATGGTTCCCGATAGCGTCGTATTGAATGCCGTTACGGGAGCCAATTATGCCTATCAGTGGCGGAAAGACAACGCGGAAATCGCAGGAGCGACGCGGCCTCGCCTGGTACTTCGGGGTTCGCAGGCAACGGGCAATTACGTCGTAGTGGTGATTAGTGAAGGGTGCTCCGTCCCCTCTTCGCCCGTAAACGTCTGGATTGAAGGACCTACGGCCGTAGAGCCGGGTACGACCGAAGTCGCGGTGAAGGTATATCCCAACCCTTCCGCCAGTCGGGCCATTATTGAAATAAACTTACCCCAGGCCGCCGCCGCCCAATTGCAGGTGTACACCCTGGCGGGGCAGCCTGTACTACGTCAGCAGGATACGCAGGTACAGCATCAGCATCGCTTTGATCTGGACTTGTCAGGCGTTACGGGAGGTATGTTACTCTGGAAAGTACAAGCTGGAGCGTACGTACGGGAAGGCAAATTGATAAAGACGAACTAAGCTGTAAAACAAAAAAGGTAAAGGCTAGCAGAGCCTTTACCTTTCTACTCCTAAAAAGAAGCCCCGGATGAAAGGGCCCTTATCAAACTAACTCCTTTTCTTGTTACTCCAAAGGCTTGCGATTCTTTAGAGGGTACTGCTTAAACAGCGATTTGATGATGAAGTGATTTATTTTCGACTATGGGTTGCAGATACGTGATCTGAATATTTCGTAAATGAGCTTTCGATTCAAAACTGTTTAAAATGTTCAGCACATCGCTGTCGATATAAGAAGATCGCGTACAGTCGATTTCTACTACGCTATCATCCGGAATGGTTTCCAGAATTTCCGTAACACTGACTTTATTAAGAAAGGATACGTAATCGCCCATGCGAATGCGAATACGTTCCTGCCCGTTGACATGATAGGCATGGGTCTGGTGGGCTTTCACGTAGGTTTCCCGCAGAACGAAGAATAATCCTACGGCCAGACCGATGCCGATGCCCACTAACAAATCCGTTAGTAAAATCGCTACAACCGTCGTAACGAAAGGCAAAAACTTGAGTATACCCGCCGCATACTGCTGTCTGAAAATGCTGACCCGGGAAAGTTTATAGCCCGTTACCAGTAAAATGGAAGCCAGCGAAGCCCACGGAATCCGGTTCAGTACCGACGGCAGCGTCACGACGCAAACCAGTAGTAAAGATCCGTGAATCAGAGCGGCCCGTTTGGTACGTGCTCCCGCATTCAGGCTAACCGAACTCCGGACGATGACCGAAGTCAGCGGCATACCTCCAATCAGTCCACTCACCACGTTACCGATACCCTGAGCCTTCAATTCCCGATTCGTCGGTGATTTTCGCTTGAGTGGATCTAACTCATCAATGGCTTCGATGGCCAAAAGAGCTTCCAGGCTGGCTACCATCGCAATCGACAGGGCCGAGGCATAGACCTGCGGATTATCCCAGGACGTAAAATCAGGAAACGTAAAAAGCCCAAGGAACCCCGCCACGGTTTTGGGTACGGGTAATTGGACCAGATGATTTCCCTGTAAAGCCAGCGTGGGGTTCAGGGAGGAAATCAGCATATTAATGCCAATGCCCAGCGTAACGACAACCAGAGCAGCCGGAATATTCTTTAAAACCGCATGTTGACGAAAAAGTGGCCGTTCCCAAAGAATCAGTACGCTGAGTGAAAGCAGCGAAATGAGAATGGCCGTTCCGCTAAACTGCTGGAAAGCAATCGTCAACTGCGTCAGGATGTCAAAGCCATCGGGCTGAAAAAGCGAAAAGCCTTCAGCGGCATCGGCGTCGTAGCCCACCAAATGCGGCAACTGTTTGATGATCAAAATGATACCAATCGCGGCCAGCATCCCCTTAATGACGGAGGAGGGAAAGAAATTACTAATAATCCCCGCCCGAAGAAAACCTAAACTCACCTGAATGAGTCCGGCGATAAACGTAGCCAGCAGAAACGTTGGAAAAGCTCCAGGCGTTCCATGGTCGCCAGTACTACGACAATCAAGCCCGCCTCAGGTCCGGATATACTTAACTGAGATTTGCTGAGTAACCCAACGACCAGTCCACCCACGATCCCGGCAATGATTCCAGAAAAGAGCGGTACACCCGACGCCAGAGCAATGCCCAGACACAGCGGAACCGCCACCAGAAAGGAAACCAGGCCACCTCGCAGGTCACCCGCTATGGAAACGTCAGTCCCGTATTGAAGCTTCGTATTCATAACGGTTCGTGGTTGGAACTAGCGTTTGGGCCTATGTCAAGAGATAGTGGGAAGGCTAGTAGGTTGGATAGACGCTAAAATCATCCAATCCCGGAAATCGTAATTCCTCGTACGAGAAGGCGATTTTTTAGCCTGATACAAAGCTAGGGCATGCGGTCTCTTTCAAAATTAAGAGGCCATTAGAAGATTGTTAGAGAGTAATGAGGAGGTGATTAGAAAACGATTAGAAAAGCTTGGGTAGCTGTAACACGACAGAAGTCCCCCGGTTGAGTTCGGAGCTAACTAAGATGCGACCGTGGTGCAATTCCATGATTCGGTGGGTAAGGGGAAGCCCAATGCCGTATCCATGAATTTTCTTAACATTTTCGGCCCGGAAGAAGGGTTCGTAAATGTGTTTGAGATCCTCGGCACTAATGCCTACGCCCTGATCGGTAAAGGTGACGGTGGCTCCTTCCGTATTCACGCCCAGCGTTACTTCTACCTGCTTGTTTTGGGAAAATTTACAAGCGTTTTCCATCAAATTCAGAAATGCCGTCGTCAGCAGCGACTTGTTCCCCTTTACCAGTAACGAAGGTTGTGAAGTTGCCGTATCGCCTTCAAACGAAAAAATCATTTGATACGAGGGGTGCTTGGTGGTAAGCAGTTTGGCCGCGTCGTAGATGACTTCGTCCAGAGCGACTTCCTGAAAGGTAATGGTCGATACATCCTGATTGACCTGGGCCAGTTCCAGCAGGTTATTGGCCAGATTGTTCAACCGCCGGATGGATTCGAGTACGGTTTTCCATTTGGCTCGTGCTCTTCTGGGGTACGGGGTTTGATCAGCGTCACTTCAATCTGGCCCGTAATGATGGTGAGCGGCGTACGTAATTCGTGCGAGGCGTTGGCTACGAAATCCCGCTGTACTTCAAAGGCCTTTTGCACGCGATCCAGCATGGAATTGAACGTCTGAGCCAGCTGGGCAATTTCATCTTCCTCTTTACCCGCTACCAGTCGCTGATTCAGGTTGAACGCCGTAATCTGTTCCACCTGCCGTACGACTTCGGAGATGGGCTGTAGGGTACGCCCGGCAAAAAACCAGCCCGAAATTCCCACCAGCGTCAGGCCGAATACGAGTCCGAAACCCAGAATAGTCCGCAAGTGCCTCATCTCTGTAAGCCCGTATTCATCGTAAGCCGAGGCAATGATGATGAATTCCTTGCTGTCGTAGCGATACGTTAACCCAACAATTTCCCGCTGGCCGTACCGCACAAACACTTCGCCTTTTTGCCGCACCCGCTCCAGCAAATGAAGCTGGTCGGCCAGACGGTCGGGCCGGTTGTCACTTTCGTAAACAATCTGATTTTTGGAATTATAGACAATGATCTGTTCTTCGGGCAAAGAGGTCAAATTATTCCGCTCAAAAAGCTTTAACAGTTGGGCGTCGATTTTTTCCTCTTCAATGAGCAGACGGGCCGTCGTTTTGGCCTTGTCGCTGAGGCGTAGGTAAAAATCCTTTTGCCGGAAGTACTCCGAAGTGAAGTACACGACCGACGAAAACAAAATCAGATTGGCCGCTACAATCAACAGGAAGGTTAATGATAGTTTGGATCTGATTTTCATAGGGATAGAGGGTAAACTAGTCTTCGGTCTCCTGCATGATATAACCGATGCCGCTGATGGTATGGATCAGTTTGGGCGAAAAATCCTTGTCAATTTTCTTACGAAGGTAATTGACGTATACATCAACCACGTTCGTGCCCGTATCAAAATTTACATCCCATACCTTTTCCGCAATTTCACTGCGGGACAAAGCCCGGTTCTGGTTTTTCATGAAAAACTCCAGTAAAGCCAGCTCGCGGGCAGTCAGGTTAATCTTGTGATTATCCCGCTTCACCGTTTTGCTTTTCTGGTTGTATTCCAGATTCGCCAGTTTCAGCACCACGGCTTCAGCCGGTACGGACAGTCGGCGGCGGTTGAGTGCCCGGAGGCGGGCCATCAGTTCCCGAAATTCGAATGGTTTCACCAGGTAATCATCGGCCCCGGCATCAAAACCCGTCAGGACGTTTTCGGTAGTACCAAAAGCCGTGAGCATCAGAATGGACACATTCTCGTAGCGATCCCGAATGATCTTGCACAGTTCGAAGCCATTCATGATGGGTAGATTCACGTCCAGAATCACTGTACCGTATTCCTGTTCTTTCAGCAGTTGCTGAGCTTTCAAGGCGTCCTCGGCTACGTCCGCTTCCAGACCGTAATCTTCCAGGCCACTTTTGATGAAAGAAGCGACTTCGTGCTCATCTTCGACAATCAGGATTTTCATTTCCGCAGGAGATTAGGCTACGAAAGTACGGATTGACGGGTGAAGATGGAAATAAGAAGGGGAAGGACTAGTTCTTAGCGGTTCGCTTGCTGGTGCTTAGCATGGCTATCGCCTGTACTAAAGTTTTTTGCAAAAGTGATACACCAATCCGGGGAAGAATTACACGATTGTTGTTGGTAATGCTACACTAAACACCAACAACGTCGGGAACGGCAGGGATGTAGTTGCTGATGAAAGAACTGAAAAGTCAGGTGCTTGAAATAGTTGTTGGTGACGCTACGCTAAACACCAACAA